>CANCKV010000284.1 GCA_947378615.1 Chitinophagaceae bacterium
TATAAATAAACGACTAACAGATATCTTTCATATAGGGGATTACTATTATTATATTTTTCATTGTACAAGTGTAGAAATTGAGTTCACTAGTGACTCGGTAAAAGAAGTACTTGGTGTAGAAAAGGCTGAGGTCTTTACAATTGACTATCTACTTAGTATCATTCATCCCGAAGACTTGCCCTATTTCTATGACTTCGAGAAAAGAGTAGCCAAATTCTTTAAAGATCTGAGTCCTGAAAAGATCATGAAGTATAAGACAAGCTACGATTTTCGAGTTAGAAAAGCAGATGGAACTTACATAAGAATAATGCATCAAAATATTGTGATTCAAGCTAATAATGAAGGTGCAATCATCCGTACAATCGCTGTTCATACGAATATTTCACTCCTAAAAAACACAAATGGATCAACACTATCATTTATTGGACTTGATGGCGAGCCAAGCTATCATGATGTTAGTAAAGGACTTATAGTTTATCCAATTGTTAAGGATATTTTTACTAAGATGGAGAAAAAGGTATTAGAGCAATTGATAAAAGGCCTCACTAGCAAACAAATAGCCGACATATTATTTATCAGTAAACTTACCGTTGATGGACACCGGAAGAATATGCTAAAGAAAACGAAAACAAAAACAACCGTCGAACTAATCATTTACGCAGTTCAAGAGAATTGGGTGGATGAGAATCCATAATGACCATTATTAAGTTGGAGGGCTTAGGGAAAAAATAAATTACAACTCAATAAGTCTAAAACAAAATAAACAAGGGAGCACAAATATCACTAGGTTTTAAAAAAAGAAACACAAGAATTAATTATATTTCAGCTACTGACTTGCCAAAATTTCAAACAAATCCTTGTGTCTCTTATTTTTTTCTTAGTTGCCTTTATAACTTGAATCTAAGGTATTATTTAATGTTTAGTAACTTTAATGATTATTTGTAAAGCCCTCCTGAGTAATAAGGAATGCTGAATAAATCAATTGAGCAATTATAAAATCGTTTCACTAAGTAGCTCACAATGCTACGAAGTAGCATTTCTATGTGAACTTCTGTTTAATAAGACAAAGAAAAAAACTATGTCTTTTCTATGTGGCTATGTGACTATGTGTTTAGTCTTTGTTTTCTTTTCTAAAAGTTAGATAACCGGAAACATGAACACCTTCATTTCACACTATGTGTTGAGCTTTTTTTTATAAAGTTTGTGTTATCTTCTATAGTATTAAATCTGAAAATTGCTCAATTTATTTATTTAACCTTCCTAACCCATTTTAAGCTACTATTTAACTTTCTTATTAACCGTATCCTTAATAGCATATTTTATTAATGGATAATGATCAATTGTTTCGAAAACATTCCTTGGGTCGCTCTTAAGAATACTAATAAAACGACTCAATGAATCTGCATATTGAGGCTTGGCAAACATCCGATCATGGGCAAGAATTACGACTGCATTTTGAGCAACAGTAAGTCCATCCTCAAATTTGTTATTTACCTCCTTTGCCATTTCAGTAGCACTTTGAACCGGTGTATTTCCTCTGACAAATCTCCACTCTACATCCCATCCGATAACACTATATCCCAATGCATCCAATTTTTTATAGACTTTTTCGGTTGAAGGTTGTCCCTTCATCTCGCCATCTAATACCCATGAATTACATCCTGGAAGCCGAATAATTTTTACAGGAATCTTAAATTCTTCTTCCACTCTCAAGAAGTCCTTAACAGCACTATCAGGTTGAGTATAAAAACTTTTGTATTTGTCTTTAAACCCATGAGAATAGCTATGATTTGCCAATAAAAATTCAGGATAGCTATTCCTAATCTCATCAACCATTCTTTTTCTACGTAAATCAAAAGCATGGATACCTACAGAAAAGAAGGTAGCTTTTACACCTTGCTTGTGAAAAATATCTTTACATATCGTTGTACCGGGAGGCTGTGGAGAATCGTCCCACGTTAAATAAATGTACCGTTTGCTACTATCGAATTTGATAGGTGTTCCAGGAACAGGTTTTGGTGGAGCCACTTGTTGTACAGTTTCTGATTCTTTCTTAGTTTCATTTTTACAACTAACAACCATCAATAAAAATAAGACACTACATGTAATCGTGAATAACTTCATGATAAACTAATTTGGTAATTTTTCAAATGTAAGTATTCTAAAAAAGTTTTATTTGAAAAAATTAGTTACGTTGAAAACTTTTTATAGAAAATGAGATATTGCACAAAATGAGATTTATTATAAACGATTTTAGATTTCGAATGCTAAATTTTAGTTTGAAATTGAACTTAAAATGTCAATACAATTGAACTTATCAATTACAGAGATGATTATAATACGGTTAGATCCATTTATTCATAAAATAAACTTATCAAATAAACATTTTGATAAATTTTAAAGCAGATTTAAAAGAAAAGTGCCGCTAAAACCTATTGGTAATAGCGACACTAAAGTGATTTTAAAATCAAAGTGTAATTCTAATTTGTAATAGTATTTCTAGTTACAATTAACTTGGAAAGTACAATTTATCGTCAACGTATTGTTGGCAGCATTATAAACACCATTACCAGTGATTGTCACACCATCAGCAGTGGTGGTAGGGAAAGTATAATTCTGCTTTTTTACTTGAATGATATTCGAATTCCAAGAACCGCCATACCAAGTACCACATACATAAGCAGTGTTTGTCTTAAGTCTAACAGGATTATTCCAACTCCATCCATTAGTAGCTAAATAACAATATTGAAAATCCTGCCAGTTAAAATTAACTCCTGAAGGATAAAAATACACATAAGTCCCTACATTAATGTTCGTATTTTGATTGGCACAATGCCCCCAAACATTCATTCTTAAATTAACATAATCAGGTACTGGAGGAGGCGCAATTGTCACGTCAACAGTTCCGACTGTTGAAGGATTGAAATATTTAGGAGAAACTGTAGCAATATTTGTAGAACCATCACCACGATTTTTATCAACTACAAATGTACAATTTGGAATATTCGGAGCAGGAGTCAATGTAGCAGAATAGCCATCATAAAGTGTAGCGCCTTGCGACCAACTGTTATTCGTATATAATCCAGATAAGTATTGAAGGTTTGAAGTAACCAATTCTGGCCACAAGTTGGTACTAGTAACTCCTGCAGGCATGTGAAAATTCACTTTCAATGACTTATTACTACCCCATTGATAGAAAAAATCTAAATTCCATGTTGATAGGTGTTTAGCACCAAAAGATGCATAAAGTTTTCCATTACTATTTGTTTTGATAGTAACAGTTGTTTCATATTGCCATTGTCCTGTTGCATCATTCAAACTCCAAATTGGAATAGTATCCCCATCTTTCATATTTGCGCCTGTCGTTGGATTCTGTAGCGTATTATTAATTTCTACATTTAATTGAATCGGACTTGAGAAATTCTTGATAGGTGTTCCGTCTTTTGCTTCCATGTTTATTTGCAATAAACCAGCCGTGACAAAAGTTCCGCCACCTGCAATTGGCTGCTTATTTTTGTCAAGAACATTTGTAGCATTATATCCACCTGGAAATGCAGACAAAGACGCTTCGGTACCTGTGCCATATTGAATAGCATAAGCTCTAATAGTGTCAGTACTAATTATTTTACCATTAATATCCCAAACTTCTGTTCCAGCAGGAATTGTAATTGTAGCAGCCTCTGTTAATGAGCCTGTAGGTGTTGTATTGAGTACTATTCCTGGTGACACACCATTGTTTACAGACTTTGATTGTAATATGCTTGCAGCTCCATCTACAGGATGCGCATATTCTACCGCCCTAATAACCGCACTAGAAACACCCGTGTCTGTAACAATAATTGTTTGGGTAACAGGAGCAAAATTTCCTCCCGGAACTGCAGAGATATTAAATGAAATCGGATTGTTTATTGAGGGGGCAGCTTCCTTACGCAAGGCAAGAGTTAGTATTCCATGTGAAGCCTTAAAAACAGTACTACCGTCAGAAGCTACAACATATTGGGCACCTGGACCAGTAATAGAGACTGAAAATCCATCATTACCTCCTGGAATAGGATTAGGAGAAGTAGAATTTGCATTTTGAAACTGTACAGAAACTGGAGAAGTATAAATATTTGAAATGTTCACAGCGATTTCATTGCCGTTAATTTTTTTACAACCCCAAAAACCGATAACCGAGAATGCAATTAATATTGCAAAATACTTAAGTGAATTATTTTTCATTTTTTTAATTTTTTATAATTATAACCTAACGTTTAAATTTAATTGAATATTTGGCCACCAAATATAAGTAGCAAGTTGTGATTGTAAAGAAGCAGGTAATTGTGTGTTATCAGCAAGTGAATTAGTAGTAATTGTAGAAACAGTAGGAGGTTTTAAATAGTAAAAGCCCATTTCTACATTTAGTCCAACACGGTGACATGGAACAGGCTTTCCAAAACCAATGCCTAAATAAGGAGCTACTTGACTGCCATAATCAATAGTGGTCTTAATTGTTCCAAGTTCCTGTGGAGACAATTTTTTTGTGTTTGTTATACCAACACTATCTACAAAATAAGAATTTACTTTACCAGAAAGACTACCAAAATACCCAACACCTGTAATCAATCTAAACCCACTCCCTGAAAATGGACTAATTTCTAACAATAAATGTGTACCGCTGATGCTATTGATATCCATCTTACTTTTAGACCTTTTATTGATTGGAACCATGCTTGTAGCATCCACATCACTAGGACCTGGTAAATAACTTCCCCCTATTCTAATTCCGAATAAAGAAGTAAACCGATGCCGAAAGTCAAGAGTAACACCTGTAGTTCCAATTCCTAACTGAATAGAATTGTGATGAAGCGTACAAGACTTTGTATCCGTTGTTGTCATTTTTTGTGAGTTGTCTGTTTGTATTTTACTACTATCTTGCGCATTGACAACGATGCAAAAGACTAGTAGAAATACAGTTGAAATTGTTTTTTTCATTACTACGTTTTTGTTTGTTTTTGCTTACTTGGTTTTCCGGCTTTAGCATTCCGTAGCTGTTTTATAGTGACAGTCACACTTATTGAAGTAGATAACAATATTTTACTTTATTAATTTCAACAAAACTTTTCTGTAACACTAACAATATTAACAAACTTAGAGAAACTGATTATGACTTTTAAATATAAATGGAATAAATTCGATAATATAATACAATATTTCAATAATTGTATTGCAAATAAAATGTAAACTTTAATACAAACCAAATTTCTTTAAACTTTTTTTAACAACTAATTTCAA
>CANCKV010000285.1 GCA_947378615.1 Chitinophagaceae bacterium
ATGTTCCTGCGGTCATTGTAAGTGTCGCGGTATTTAATATGGAAGATAAGGCTGTACCACCTGCAGAAAGGTTTACTGTTAAGCTACTTAATTGTTGAGTAGTTACAAAACCGACTGTTCCAGTACTAGTTGTCCCTTGTATAGTCATAGTGGAACTAGCGTTACCTTTGAAGAAGCCACTACCTGTAAAATTACATGTTTTACCTACTGTACCAATTGTGATATTATACCCATTCAAATCGAAGACATTCGAAGCACTACTACCAAAATCGATGGCATTACCACCATTTACCGCTGTGGCTAAAATGCTAGTATTTGCAAGTTGTATCGTATTTCCAACAGATCCCATTACAATATAAGGTATGTTAACAGGACTAGAACTTGCAGAAATAGTTTGTGTACTAGCAGCAGCACCCGTAAAGAAAATCGCTCTTCCGTTTGGTGTAAAGGTTCCATTTTGAGTAAAATTACCTGCAATTTTTATATCACCTCCTGAATTGTTACCCAAAGAAATACTTCCGTTATTTAATACCGAACCGCCCACTACAACAGCATTGCTTGTAGTTGGGCTGCCGTAATCTTGATAAAAGGCACTCAATGCATCTACGGTCAGGTTATTTGCTATACCTAATGCAGGTTGTGTTGAGGAACCATTTGGTATATTCAGCGTAGTGGTATTGCTAATTTGTACATTATAGGGATAACCCGCAGTTGAACCGACAGTACCACTAGAAGCAGTCCATTCTGTATTACGACCATAGGTAGTATTGCTATTGTATTGTAATAAGGAACCTGAACCATAAGCAGGTGCATTTGTACTAACCGAACCTCCTGAATTTATTTGTAAGGTTCCATTAATAGTAGATAAACCAGAACCGAAGTTCATGGCTGCACTTAATTTTACCGTTACATTAGCGGCGAAGGAAAGCGTTCCAGAACTTGCATTTGTTACAGTTGTACTACCAGAAATTACAAAACTTCCGCCTGTTGTCGTTGAAGTTATGTTTCTAGCAGCACTAGTTACATAAATGTTAGCACCGGCACCACTCATCGTAAAGGTTTGTCCATTTATATCGAGTGCACCTGAATTTATTATCTGTAAAACATTACCACTAGTTTGAGTTAAAGTAACGCTTGTGGCAGTTGTGTTGTTTAACTGTACAGAACCACCTGTATTATTAACGATAAAATAAGCAGCAGTACCAGAACCAGTAAAACTAAAGTTACCTGTAGCAGTATTAGTAATTACCTGTGTAGTTGTACCATTAAAAGAAACAGCACGACCACGGAAGTTGATATTATTGGCCACAGTAGAAGATGCAATCGTAAAGTTACCTGCAATATTTAAGTCACCGCCACTCGCATCGCCTAATGAAAGACCACCATTGATAGTCATACTACCACCAACAGTTAAAGGCTGACTCGTTCCGGGGCTACTGTAATCCATATACAAAGCAGAACCAGAGTTAATGATTAAACTACCATTACAACTTCTTGCAGTACTAGGAGAACCGTTAGGGTAATTAATGGTCGTATTATTTTGAATGGTCACATTGTTAGGATATCCTGCAGTAGTTCCAATAGTTCCAGTACCAGAGGCACCCCACTCAGCAGATCTTCCAAATGTGCCGCCTGTATTGTATATTAAAGTAGAACTACTGCCATAAAAAGGAGAGGTACCAATCGTTCCACCAGAATTAATTTGTAGGATTCCATTTACTGTTAAACTTCCTGAATTTGTAACAGGAGCAGATACATTTACAGTCCCCAATATAGTGTGTACTGTACTTCCCATATCTACTCCACCTGCACCTGTGAAGGATACATTGTAGGGTTGTGTATATGTAGGGGATACTGGCCAATAGGAATGCCCCGTAATAGAACCATATACTCCACTCGTATTATTATAGATTAAAGTACTTGTTGTACCCGACCAAGTAAAGGTTCCTGTTGCATAACCACTTTGGTTAATTTGGAAGGTACCACTTACAGCAACACCACCGCTTGCAGTTAGCTGACCACCACCTACAATTAGTGACCCACCAGAATTTACGGTAATAGCACCTGTCATTGTCAAGGCTGCGGTAGTAGTTAAAGAGAATCCATTATTGATAGTAATCGTTGCGGGGTTGTTAGTTATTGAGGACATGGTTACATTGGTGTTGACAATAACCGCACTTCCTACGGCAGGAACACCGTTGCCACCTGTATTTATTGACCATGTTGCGGCGGTATTCCAATCACCGTTTGCTGCAATAGATGTGTAAATAGGTCGGGCAAAAGTTTGTGCCCCACCTGCAGTCGTGCTACCAGTAGGCGTAACGGAGGTGATGGTGAAATTAGATGCTGTCAACCCATTCAGTGATATGGTATTGCCAATTGTTGCACCCGAAGGTATATCAGCAGTAATAAATATATAGCAGGTGCCTGTTGGTAAACTCTGACTTGAAAAGGAGGAGAATGTTTTAGCACCTGCAGTTCCAGGAGTGGTTAAAGTGGAAAGCAAGGTGGCTGTACCAGAATTAAATGTACCACCCTGAGCGGTAGTTTGATACCAAACTTTCAGATTTGTCACATCTGCAGAGGCATAAGTACCCGCTGTGGTACAGCCCATACTTGTGAGTGAACTTGCAGGGCCATTTGTAATTGTCAATGCTGCCTGATTTAACAGCACATTTGTAGTACCAACAGTCGCATTCGCTGCGGCTATTTGAGTACCATCATCCGCAATAGCAACCGCAGGACTTGGTGCAGGAACTGAAACGCTTAATAGGGTGCATGATGTTCCATAATTATAAGCCAAATCATAGTTAATGACTGCATATTTATAAGTTGTACTCGCTGAAACAGTATTATCCGTGAAACTTGTACCTGAGCCACTCACAATACCTACAACTGTCCAACCTGCATTTGAGCTAGAAACATCCGTATTTGGTCCTGCTGTTCCACCTGCAACCGAGTAAATTGCTTGCGAATTGAGAGTAGGCAATGTTACAACCCCACTTGCTGCACGTAAGATGATTGAACCTTGTATTCCTGTGTTCACAGATCCTGCAACGTCAGTACCATTAGTCCATGTAAGGGGAACAGAAGAAGAAGTAACAGACCCTTTTGCTAAACTAGTGGGGGCAACGCCCGGAGCAGTTAAATCAGTAGTTGAATTTGCATCTACATAAGCTACTGCGTCGTCAACTTGTAAAATCCTTGAGCTAGCAGCTGTATTTAACCCAACAGCGGGATAAGCAGTCGCACTTCCTAAACCAGTACTAACACTTCCAGTATTTTGAAGGGAAACAGTATATTGAGTGAATGCTGTGTTTGATTGTGTAGGGGTACTAACAATAGTTGAACTTTTTTCACCAAGCCATATTTTGGTAGAAGTTGTTGTAGATGTAGTTTTTGCCCAACATATAAAATGCAAGTAACTATTTGTAGGAACATTTATTGAAGCTGTAGTATAAAAATAATTTGTATAGTCAGTAGGGTTAGAAATAGCAGGTGCTGCAAGAAAGTTAGTTCCAGTTCTAGCACCAGTAGTTGTTATAGAACCACCACTAACATATGTACCTACACCTGTAAAAGGACCAGCATACGTGGTATTAGCTTCAAATCCACCATTAGTAATGCTCTGCCCCTTTGCCCCTCCTACAAAAAAAGCCATACCCAACATTAATAGGGCAAGGCTTTTCATTATAAACTGTGCAATAGACTTTGTTGCAGCCTTTGGCGTTCGAACTTTGTTTGTTGTTTGTACCATTCTTTTTGTAGTATTTGTGTTGTGGGTTGTAAACATTCTTTCAATTTATTAATATTTTCCTAATAACTTTTTTACTTATCAAATTATAACGAAGCCTTTGCAAAAGCAAAAGTTCCCATTTTTGTTCATAAATTCTTTTCAATTTACAGCAATCGATAGTAGATTTTCATCAATAGATATTAAATAATCAAGACTCAAATTGCGAAGTTACTATCTGAGTGCCGTAAAAATAGGGGAATTGGATTAATAAATTATTACCTTTTGAATGGATTAAGCAAATATTTTTTTGTAAATCCCGTAAAAATGTGAGCAAGCCCGTATTTATTCACACATTATCACCAATAATATATCAATGTAATTAAGTTAAGTATTTTTTTCGCTACTAAGAAACGAAACATTAATAAGGCAAAGTAAGACTGCTTTTTTTACAACAGATTTCTTCAGATTTTAATCTAACCTCTCAATATTTTGAACAAGAAAAGTAAGATTTTAATCAAGCTTCTTAATATTCATAACAAGAATAGTAATATTTTAGTCTAACTTCTTAACATTCTCAACAAGAATACAGAGGTTATAGTCCAACTTCTACATATTTTGAATTAGAATAGTAAAATTTTTGACAGGGTTATTCCCGTTTTAAGATTAATTTCGTTAAGTTAAAGCGTGACTGTTAGGTTAATTCAATAATTAGCGTTTCACTAGTTTGTTTAGATTACATTCCCATTATTTAGATTAAATAATTAGAAAAATACAGCGTTCTAGAATTGTCATCACACACTCTCTCTATTCGACATTTTTTTTACTTTGGTTAGATCCCTTTTGATTGACAGCAAGAGGGGAAACACTTAACTTAACGACATTGAATAAAATATAAGCAACGAAAAAGAAATAATTTGAGCAATTTTCAACAGTATTACCATCGAAAAAATAGGTACTACAAGAAAAAGGTCTCAACACATAGGCAAATAGTCTTACATAGGATGCACATAGTTTTTTCTATTTTCTATTGAAAAAAAAGAAGGTCACATAGGAATCCAATGTCATTAAGTTAAGCGTACTAATCGAAAATAAGGGTGTCAGACTGAGCCTGTCGAAGGCGTGCAAAGAGGGAATGAACCTTGAATTATCCCGGTTTCGACAAGCTGCTAATGACATCGTTTGAAAACTGTGAGATGGTCTTCGAAAATAAGTGTGTCAGACTGAGGCTCTCGAAGTCGGGATGAAATGTTTATGTTACTTATGTTTCGACAGGCTACTCATTTCCTCTTTTAAACTTACTAAATTGATTATTGACTATTCAACCCGGGTTCGACAGGCTCTCCCTGACACCCATATTTTCGGAGGGTATGCGATGTCATCTCAAAAAACTTGAGAAACTCTAATTACTGCTTCAACCTGACAGCCGTTCCTTAACTTAACGGCATTGCATAGGAATCCTGCTTCGCAGCATTGGGAAAAGTATTAGTGAAACGATTTTATAATTGCTCAATATTATTTAT
>CANCKV010000286.1 GCA_947378615.1 Chitinophagaceae bacterium
ATCTACCCAACCAGTATGATACAGTTTGTCCATCCATTCTCTTTCCTGTGGCAAAAAACCTGAAGAATTTTTATTTCCTTTAGGGTCATGTATATCAATAGGATGATGTGCAATATTATAATCACCAAGTAAAATAATCTTAGTTCTCGTTAATCTAAGATTTTGAAGGTACTCAAAAAACTCATCGAGCCATTTATACTTGTACGTCTGCCTTTCTTCACCACTTGTGCCACTAGGAAAATAGGCATTTAGCAAAGTAACATCACCAAAATCAGCTCTTATTACCCTACCCTCAAAGTCACTATGGTCTATTCCATTTCCATAAAATATCGCATCAGGTTTTATTTTAGTGAAGATTGCCACTCCACTGTAACCTTTCTTTTGAGCAGAAAACCAAAAAGTATGATAACCAAGTGCCTCAACTGCGCTAAAATTGGCATCTTCTTTTGTTGCCTTAGTTTCTTGCAAACAAATTATATCTGCAGGATTAGTTTCTAACCATTCAATAAATCCTTTTTTGCAAGCTGCCCTAATTCCATTTACATTATATGATACAATCCTCATTTTCTGATTTTATAAAAAAAATTCTATGATTTAATGTGTTTGGAAATGTCTATACAAAACTAACCACTAACATCTAACAACTATCGAATTAATGTTTTCAAAAATTCAACTTCTTCCTTTATCCCATCTACAAAATCCTTAATGACAACGTCATTGAATACCTCTTGATATTCAAGCCCTTTTGATAATTCAGCAAGATCCCCAAAACAGGCCGACAAAGCTGTACCCTTTATTTTATGGGCAACAGTCTTTATTCCCTGTAAATCTTTTGCTGCTACAAATCCTTCGATCTCGTTTATCATATCTTCTGTAGGCTTCTCAAGGTTTTTCTTAATTAGCATCAAAAATTGTTGATAGACCGCTTCATTATTTCCAAGCCTACTTTTCAATTTTTCTACATCAAAGTGATCAGTAGTATCTACTTCTGTTTCCATTTGTTCACTCTTATTATTTTCTGCATTAAATATTAACCAATGTTTTAGTACCTTTTCAATTGCGTCCTTCACAACAGGTTTACTGATATAATCGTCCATTCCAGATTCCAAGCATTTTTCCTTCTCCCCTTTTACAATCCCAGCTGTTAATGCAATAATTGGCACACGTCCTGTTGTCTCCAATTTCCTAATCGCCTCAGTAGCCTCATAGCCATTCATGTCAGGCATCTGAACGTCAATAAATACAATATTCGGTTTTTCACTCACAAATAATGCAACAGCAGCATTACCATCTACAGCTTCTAGTACAGTAGCATGTGGTAACAAACTGCTGATAATTGTTTTTGCCAAAAACATATTGACCATATTATCCTCGGCAATCAAAATTTTTGTAGTGTCAGGAATCTTGCTTAACCATTCACTTTGTCCCATTTGTTTATTATTTTCTTCTGAATGATGTTTTTTACTTAGCCTTGATAAAGAATCAAACAACTGCCTAATTTTTATTGGCTTGATAAGCCTTTGTTGAACTTCTAATTCTCGACAAGCGGAGTTAATTCCCTCATCATCAGAGGAACTATACAATAAAATGATTGGTTGATCCTCCGATTGAATATTACTATTTCTTCTAATATTTCGAATAGTCTCTATCCCGTCCATTTCAGGCATGTGATAATCCATCAATACAACATCATACTTATTTCCTGACCTGATTTTATCTAAGGCAATGATACCACTTTCTGCTTCCTCTGTGGCAATTTGCTTCATTGCAAGCATATCTTGAAGAATGATACGATTATTCGAATTATCATCTACTATCAAAATATTTTGGATGTTATCAAGATTATCCCAAACTATTGGCTCCCCTTTCATTGACTTGAATGTAATGTCAAAATAGAAAGTACTTCCTTTTTCAGGCTGACTAATGAGTTGCAATCTACTATTCATCAATGCAAGCAACTTATTAGAAATAGTGAGGCCTAAACCTGTTCCACCGTATTTACGAGTAGTAGAAGCGTCCTCCTGCGAAAAAGCTTCAAATATTTTTTGCTGATTCTTAGGTAGAATTCCTATTCCGGTATCACGTACAGAGAATCTAAAATTGGTAATATCCTCTTGTCCCTTAATATTTGGCAGTGTTTGTACTTTTAGTTCAATCTCTCCTTTAGTAGTAAATTTTACCGCATTTCCTAACAAATTCACTAACACTTGACGAAGCCTTATAGGGTCAGCCCAAATAAAACGAGGAACATCAGGAGAAATATTAAGTAACACTTCCAGATTTTTTTGATGTGCCTGATAAGTAACCACATCTGCCACCTGATTGCCAATCTCTAACAAATCACTTCTTTCAATATCAAGTTCTAGCTTTCCTGCTTCAATTTTTGAGAAATCAAGAATATCATTGATGATGTCTAATAATGAATTGGCAGATTGATACACTGCCGACATATATTGAGTTTGAGTGGCATCTAGATTTGTTCTAAGCAATAAATCCGTGAACCCTATCACTCCATTTAGAGGAGTTCTTATTTCGTGACTCATATTTGCCAAGAAGTCGGACTTGGCAATATTCGCAGCCTCAGCTTGTTCTTTTGCTTTTATAATCAGTTCCTCTGCCTCTTTTCTTTCACTGAGGTCAGTGTGAGTACCAAGTACTCTGAGCGGTTTCATTTCTTTCGACCATTCAATCACTTTACCGCGTGTAAGAATCCATTTATATTTTCCATCCTTACATAGCATTCGAAATTCTTTGGAGTAAAGTGGTGTTTCGCCATTGATGTGTTTGTTTAACTCATTGTAACAACCGCTAAGGTCATCAGGATGTATCCTTACCTTCCATTCATCAAAAGAATCTGCGATTTCCTCTGGTTCATACCCTATTAATTCCTTCCATTTATCAGAAAAATAGACCTTATCTGTTGATACATTCCAATCCCAAAGTCCATCGCCAGAATTTTCTAAGGCGAATTTCCATCGTTCTTCGCTTAGTCTCAAATTCCTATCTGCCTCCCGCATTTTACTTAAATCATGCCCTGTGGCATAGATGTCGCCCGAAATCTTATCCGGACTTGCACTCCACTCAATAATCTTATAAGAATTATCTTTTGCTCTAAAACGACTTTTAGAATGTAAAGGAATCAAATATTTGGTGAGATTGTTTATTTCTTGGTGACTTGCCTTTACATCATCAGGATGAACAAAACTAAAAAAAGGTTTTCCCACAAGTTCTTCTTCTCTCCAACCTAGCATACTTGCAAAAGCAGGATTCGTTTTTTTCAAAATCCCATCTGTACCTGTTACACATATCAAATCGTTGGATAAATTGAATAACCGATGATAATTTTCTAATTCATTCTTTTCCTTTTGAGATACAATTTGAATGACCACTTCCTTAGCTAACACTTCTAATCCTCTTAGCTGCGTTTCATCTAATTGACGAGGTTCCCTATCTATTACACAAAGTGTACCTAAAGCAAACCCATTAGGATCTATCAAGGGTTGTCCAAGATAATAACGAATATTAGGAATGTTTGTTACTAACGGATTCTCAATAAATCTTTCATCTTTGAGGGCATCGGTCACTTCAAAAACCTTCCCTTCAGCAACTGCAAATTGACAAAAAGAAATGCTTCTTGGCGTTTCCTCGGCTGATATTCCAACTTTAGATTTAAACCATTGTCGATTTTCATCTAATAGACTCACTAATGCAATTGGAACTTTACAAATAACTGCAGCAAGCTCCGTCAGCCTGTCGAATTGTTCTTCAGGTAACGTATCAAGTATGTTATATTCTTTAAGGGCGATGAGACGCTCTTTCTCATTTGATGGTAACGGCAGATTCCCCATAGCTATTTTTAATAAATTCTTTTAACACAAAACTTAACTTTTAGTTTGTTATAAATGAAAATGGTAGGCAATAAAGACAGTTTAAAATCCTTTAAGGGTTAATGTTCTATTCATTTTCATCTCTTTAATCATCTAATCAATTAATATAAAAAGTCCTCTAGAAACTTCAAATATGAGTATAATTAAAATGAATAAAAAATTTTATTATTTTATCACCTAAATTATGGTTAAAAACACACATTTAAACATCAATTTCATCACTATCAATTAAGATTTATTTTATTTTAAAAGCAAAGTCCTTAACATAAACAATCATTTCAGGGTCTAAAACTTTCATTTATTCACCATAACAAAAAAAATGTTTTCTTCACACAAATTATACGTTAATAATGCAATTACACAATACAAAGGGAATCGTTCTGCGGACAGTAAAGTATGGAGAATCTAGCGTTATTACGACTGTCTATACCGAACTATTCGGTGTGCAAAGTTATATTGTAAAAGGAGTTAGACAATCCTCTAAAAAATCTAGTGGGAAGAGCACTTATTTTCAAGCAGCTGCCATTCTTGACCTTTCAGTCTATCACAACGAACAGAAACATCTGCAATTTATCAAGGAATATGCTTGGGCCTTTCCCTATCAAAGCCTTATGTTCGATGTAATTAAGAATTGCGTTGCCATGTATATTGTCGAAATATTACTCCATGCTTTGAAACAGCCTGAAGCAAATCCAGAGTTGTTTAATTTTATTGAAGAGACATTACAACAACTCGACAAAGGAAGTTTGACAGAAACTGCCAATCTACCCCTTTATTTCATGTTGAGACTAGGAACAGAACTCGGATTTCAAATTCAGGGAATTTATAGTAACGCTACTCCATATCTTGATTTAAGAGAAGGTTTTTTTGTAGAAAATGAACCAATTCATCCTAACTTTATTACAACAGAATTAGCAGATATTACCTCTCAAATCAATTCTATTGTTTTTTATTCCGACTTAAGTCATATTAAGCTAAATAAAATTGTTAGAAGAAAGCTATTGGAAATATTTGGTCAATACTTGTCATTACATATCTCTGATTTTGGTTCATTAAAGTCTTTAGCTGTATTGCAGGAGATTCTAGGATAAATAATTATCGTTATTTCTATATTTTATAACAAACCTATGAATACTCTCAATATAAATTTTAAACTCGAATTAAAGATATCACTGACGAACAACCTACTCATTAACTATAAATTATCCATCCGTCTAATCAAAAGCAATGTCCAATGAGTTACTTTCAATACCCTACCAACTACTTGTCATTCTCATACATTCAACTTCAATTCCCGACCAATCACTAGCTATTCCATCCTTATCCATTGAATAGCAAATCAA
>CANCKV010000287.1 GCA_947378615.1 Chitinophagaceae bacterium
TCGATTGAAATTCTTAAAGATGCCTCTTCGACCGCCATTTATGGTTCCCGTGGTGCTAATGGTGTTGTTCTAATCACAACAAAACGTGGTAAAAATAAGAAAGACCAATTTAGCTTTTCAAGTAGGGTGGACTTTAGTCATTTACCCAAAAAGATTGAGGTGTTACGATCATCTGATTATATGGATTATGTGAATGAGGCAAATGTTAATAGTGGATTAGCACCCAAATACAATTATAATCAACATCAAAGGGACTCAATCAGTTTGGTTGACAATTATTTCTGGCAAGATTTAATTTATCAGCCTTCTGTATCTAATGACAATCAAATTTCTGTTTTAGGGGGTGATGATAGAACGAAATATTCAATTTCGGGTAATTATCGTACTGTACAAGGGATTGTAAAAAACTCAAGTTTTACCACAGGATCCTTACGATTGAATATAGATAGACAAGTAACAAGTAGGCTGAAAATATTAAGTAGTATCAGTGCAAATCTCAATGTAAACAAGGCGGCGCAACAAGGGTCGAACAATGGAGATCCTACAGGTTCTGTTATAACAGGAGGCTTGATTTTTTCCCCATTACAGGTGCCTTACGATAATAGTGGTTATGATCCTAATACATCTATTAGTGGTAATCCTTTGACACTAATCAGTTTGGGAAAGAATGTTTCTACTGCTAAAGTTTTTTTAGGGAATGTCAAGTTTGAATACAAGGTAATGGATGGAGTTACTTTTTTAGTGAATACAGGGGCTAACAGTACGAATGCAATTAGGAATGTTTTTCAGCCGGTAGGTACCTACACTGGTTCTAAATTAAATGGTCTTGCTGTACAAAATACTTCTGAGTCAAATAACTATTTGATTGAAAATACATTGAATTTCAACAAAACCATTAATAGTAAAAATAGAATAAATGCGGTGGTTGGTTACACTTGGCAGTATTGGAATTCAAAAGTATTGGGGTTGCAATCTTCTAATTTTGCTTCACAAGCATTAGATTTTAATAATCTTACGTTGGCAAGTAATTTCACTGTTACTGCCTCTGGGAATCAATCAAGAGGCTTGTCCTCTTATTTAGGGAGAATTAATTACTCGTATGATAACCGATTCTTATTGACTGCAACTGCCCGTACTGATGGATCGACAGTATTGGCAGAAGGTCATAAATGGGCCGTGTTTCCATCATTGGCTTTTGGATGGAATTTGAATAATGAAGCCTTTTTAAAAGATAATCGGATTGTCAATGCCTTAAAGCTAAGGGCAAGTTATGGTGTTTCGGGCAATCAATCAGTTGGTGTAGGCTCCTCTTTAGAAAGAATTGGAACTATTAGGGTCATCAGTGGTGGAAGTAATATCACTTCAGGATTGAGCCCTGCATCAATGACAAACGACGATTTGAAATGGGAAACAACAGGAAGCTATAATATTGGACTCGATGGAGCATTTTTTAAGAAAAAAATGACCTTCTCCATTGATGTTTATCATCGTGAAACCAAAGACTTACTAGTTAGTCTTCCTATTCCTGGTTCAAGTGGATTTACAGGCTATGTCACAAATGGAGGTTCTGTTAATAATGATGGGTTAGATATAGAAATTGGCTATGCCGTACTTGATAAAACGGTTCATTGGAATGTTTCGGGAAATATTAGTTTTAATCGGAATGAGGTGATGTCCCTAAAAAATAATACCCAATTATTTGGACCTGCTGTTTTGACTTCTGCCTCGCTTTCGTTGAATCAACCTGTAAATACGGCTGTAGTAGGTAGTCCTATTGGTGCATTTTTTGGTTATAAGACAGATGGGATTTATCAAAATGCCACAGAAATTGCCAATGGACCTAAAGATCCAACTAATCCTACTCCTGGAACTGTTCGTTATAAAGATGTGAATGGTGATGGGGTTATTTCTTTAGATGACCGCACTAATATCGGTAGCCCTTATCCAAAATACACTTTTGGGATTACTAATAATTTAAATTACAAGGCGTTTTCATTATCCATACTGATTATGGGAAACATGGGACAGAAAGTAGCTAATCTTAATAGGGCATATTTGAATGCTATGACCTTGTTAACGAATTCGAATATTAGTAAAGAGGCATGGGAAAACAGATGGCATGGCGAAGGTACTAGCAATTATTATCCTGCACCAACTTCAAATGGAGTAGTATTTAATCAACGGGTCAGTGATTTTTATATTGAAGATGGTTCTTTTATTCGAATAAAGAATGTAACTCTTTCTTATTTGGTTCCATTACCTAAGCGTATCTTAATTAACACTTGTAAGGCTTTCGTGACAGCCACTAATTTGTTCACCTTAACCAAGTACAAAGGTTATGATCCTGAAGTCAGTGCTTTTGCGACGAGTTCTTTATCACCTGGCTGTGATTTTGGTACCATACCACAATACAAGACCTTTTCCGCAGGAATCAATATTGGTTTTTAATTTTTAATGATTTGTTTAATATGAAATATTTTAACATTAAGTATCTAATTTTATTAATAGTCATTCCGTTGGCATTTTCATGTTCAACCAAAGAAGTTATTTATGATACGCTCACAAAGGACAATTCTTTGAATACACAAAGTGATATTGTCTCCTTTGCAAATGCTGTATATACAGGTTTAAATACAGATATTTTTCGTGCTTTCTCCTATCCAATTTGGCAGAGGGCTGATGATATTTATTCAACAAGTGCAGGTTTTAGGGGTTACGGTACAAAAACGGATGATGCCACCACAGCCAATACTATTAATGCATGGAATGGATGGTTTAAAAATCTGAATAGGGCTAATTATTTGTTGGATCACATTGATGCCACTTCGGCTGATTCTGCTTATAAGGTAAGGGTTAAAGGAGAAATGTACTTTTTAAGGGCATTCTGTAATTTTTATTTGGTGAGAATGTGGCGGAATATCCCCTTGAAATTACATGCTTCTGCACTCAATGCCAACTTATTTGACACCGCTCAAAGCGTGGATCAAATTTATCAGCAAATTTTTGTTGACTTGCAAAATGCAAATAAGGTGCTTTTGAAAAGAACGGCACAACCATCAGCAGAATTTGGCAGGGCAACAAAGGGTGCTGCACAGGGATTCTTGGCAAAGGCGCATTTAACGTATGGTAACTATTTGGATTTGAAAGGAAGTGGAGGTGCTAGCCAACAATATCAATTGGCAAAAGATTGGTGCGATAGTGTTATCAGTTCTGGACAATACAATCTAATTAGCAGTTTTAAGGATTTAATTGATGTTACAAAAGAACCTGCTGCCTATCAGGAAGTATTGTTTGGCGTACAATTTACCCGGGATCCTGTTGCTCAATCTTTGGGATCTTCATTTGCTGCGAACTCCACTCCCGGAAGTATGCCGAATGTTGGTGGGAATGGGACTTTTAAAACAGGTTATGGTAACTTTAGAGTGCAGCCTTGGTTTTATCAAACCTACACAAGTGGTGATTATGTAAATGATTATAGGGGTCAGGCATTGATGCTTACGAATTGGATCAATACTTCAAATAGGAAACAGGTCACCTTCCCTTATGTGAGGGTAGGTTCAGAAGTGATAACAACTGAGAGTAATCCTTCTTCTGCGCCCTATCTATTTAGATATACTGACCCTTTAGCAGTAGAAGCCTCTTCGAGTGAGAACGATTATTTTACACTTCGATACGCTGATATACTATTGACAAAAGCGGAGGCAGAAAATGAATTGAATGGACCTACCACAACTGCCTATACTTGTTTCAATCAAATTAGGGCAAGGGCAAGGAATGCCGATGGTATTACTCCCCGAACTACTCCATTGGATTTATCGGGAGTTACTGATAAGGATTCTTTTCGATTGAAGATTGCAGATGAACGGGCAATTGAGTTCCTCGGAGAGTTTGCTCGTTGGTTTGATTTAGTGCGAATGAAATCACCAACTGGCACCACTATGATGGAATATCAATTGAATGTCGTCATACCACGTTTTCCAAAGGGAATGCCTGTCTATGATGCCACAAAAAGAGTCTGGAATGGTGGTCGTACTGATTCGGCAAGTGTACCACCGTTTCAATCTAAGTTTCTCATTTTCCCGATTCCATTTTCTGAATTGAGTTCAAATCCCAACATGAGTCAGAATTGGGAATACAAATAAGTTTTTTAACGATTAATGGTGTATATATGAATGATTTCAACTTTCAGAACTTCTCTAAAAAAACAGTCTTTCTGTATTTGTTTTTTATTTGTGCCAACGCTTTGAATGCACAAACCTCTTATACATGGATTGGAGGCTCAAGTGGTGTATTTACAACTGCAACTAATTGGTCGCCTACAAGAACTACACCTGCTACAAGCGATATTCTCTTATTAAATTCAGATGCTACCATTTCAGGTGTGCCTACTCAAACAATTGGACAATTAGTATTGAGTGGTAATGCAACAGTCAGCCTTCAGGCAAATACAGGTGGTAGTAGGGTATTGACAGTGGGTGGCAGTAATCTTTCAGGTGATGAGATTAGTGTGCCTACAGGAAGTGCCTTGATTTTAGCTTCAAATGCATCAGGGGTTAATGCTGAGACTTTTACCCTTGGATTGGCCAACATTTCTGGAGTTACTGCAAATATTGCAGGAACCTTAACAATCGAACCAAATGCTACAAGCACCGCAAGTGGGTCTGTAGAATATACCTTAAATACGGCTTATACCTTAAATCAGTTGGTGACAAATAAGGGAGAATTATATAAGGTAACTACTGCTGGTACAACATCTGCTTTAGGAAAAGGGCCTGGCGTTATCAATGCAACTGTAACAGATAGTACAGTTGTATTCACTTATGTAGGAACTCTTTTGAGTAATAGTTATGCCACCGCTTACAATAATGCTTATGATGCACATTACGGATTGACGACTATTACAGGGACAGTTAACTATGCTGGCAGATTCAATAATCCGAGTTTATTAACTGCAAATCCGAATACATTACAATTAATTGGGGCAACTTTTAATAACCAACGTTTTGATGCTGCATTTCCTGGAGCAGGAGGAGCCACTCCAACTAATGCACCAAGTTATTCAAATGTGAATTTGACCATTAGCGGCGTACAATACATTTCAGGGGCACAATACATCAGTTATTTCCCTTCTTCTATAAATGCATTGAATTTTAATTGTCCTAATATGACAAATGGTTCAATAAGACCACAATCACTTTCTG
>CANCKV010000288.1 GCA_947378615.1 Chitinophagaceae bacterium
CCGAGGTTCGTGTCTCCACGAAACTCTTCAAGCGAAAAACTTTTATGCACCCAACAAAATCTAGCTGCTTTCTATGTGAACCTATCTGTCAATGTGTAGAGCTTTTTTTTATAAAATTCGTGTTGTTTTCTTTAGTATTAAATCTAGAAATTGCTCAATTTATTTATTTTACCTTCCTAAGATAAGACTAGCATGAAAAAGTACATCAATCAATTTGCAACCTAATATTGCTACCCCACCACTAATGCGCCATTTTTATAAAGAGGTAAGATATTAGCCACATCTGGAGTTACACAATATTCGAGGTCTTTTTCTAAACCAAACTTCTCCAATCGATGCCAATGAGTTAGGCTTCTAATAAAAGATAACATATCGTATTGATGCAACTTATACATTTCTTCAGCCATCAAACTACTATCACAATGTATCGTAAAGTGTTCTTTCACCTTATTGACTACTGCACCGGCAAATAGGGTATCTTCTAAGTTGAACTTGTCCTTCCAAGCAGAACATGCTAAGATTACATTCTTATTCTCAGCAATCAAGTAATCACAAACAGCAGATAAGTTAGGGAAAGAACCCGTAATTACTTTTTCAGCCCCTGAATTCAATGCTATGTGAAGCAATTTGGTGCCGTTTGTAGTAGTGAGTACCAAAGTTTTGCCTTTGATGAAGCTTTCTGGATATTCAGCAGGCGAATTACCATATTGCAGACCTTCAATCACTTTGCCATCACGCTCTCCAGCTGTGATACCTTTTGTTTGCGCTCCTATAGCAATACATTTTTCTACGGAATCGACTGGAATGATGCACTTCGCCCCATTAAACAATGCGGTTGCAATTGTAGAAGTAGCTCGAAATACATCAATAATAACCACAACAGCATTGTTGCAGTCATAAAGTTTCAATAATTTGGGCGATAATATAGTGTGTAAAACAGGTTTGTTCATGTGCGGCTAAGATAAGTAACTGACTGTTTAAATTTTATAAAAATTCCTTTATGTCAATAAAAAAATAGGCGAGAATTAATTTTTAACGAAAAGTTTCCATTATGAATCTCAATAATCCTATCCACTCATTAAATTTGTGGCAAATACTAAGGAGGTTTTATTACTATGAACACAATTTTTTTCATAAATAAACACTAGGATTAATCGTTTTTATAAGTACTGAATCAGTGTTTATACAAATAGAAAGTTTAGTGTTCCTTATTTTTCCTTTTCGTACTCATTCAACTGATTTTATGCGTTATATCTGCTCAATATTTTTCCTAATGATTGGGATTATTCTATTCACTTCCTTTAAGAGACCTGTTGGAAAAGAGGGCGTTTATATCATCATTGATAAATCAAAATATGAAATTCAATTGTATGATGCTGATTCAAATTGGTTGACAACCTATCCTTGTGTTTTTGGTAATGACGATTTAGGCGATAAACTTGAGGCTGGAGATAGAAGAACCCCCGAAGGAACCTTTCATGTAATATTGAAGAAACTACATCCAAAGTGGGATAAATTCATTGCCTTGGATTATCCAACAAAAGAGGATTATGAAAAATTTAATGACAGAAAAGCGAAGGGAATTATTCCTAAAACTGCAAAAATTGGTGGATCAATTGGCATTCATGGAACATGGCCTAAGCAAGACTTTGTTGTTGACCATTTTCAAAATTGGACACAAGGTTGTATCTGTACTAAGAATGAATATATGGATGAATTATACCAAACCATCCCAATTGGAACAACCGTAATCATCAAAAAATAAATTGACCTTAACTGACCACTAATTTCTTTTATCCATTCCCCAAATCAATTTCTCTCTTAATGTAGAAAGGAAAGTATTTTCACTTAATTTAATCAGATTGGCATCGAATACCTCTTTTTTCACTGCTAATTGAATGTCCTTGTTCACAATTTCCCTACGTGCATCTAATGCACAAATAAATTGGTCAACCCTACTTTCTATCTCAAAAGAAATAATACTAGTATCAGCGACTACAATACTCCTTACATTCAAATTATGGGGAGCAACAGGCGTTATTACAAAATTCTTTGAATCGGGAAAAACGATTGGTCCAGTACAACTCATACTATATCCTGTAGATCCTGTTGGCGTTGCAACTATTAAACCGTCGGCCCAAAAAGTATTTAAAAACTCTCCATTTAGATAGGTGTGAATTTTGATCATTGGAGCCGTATCACGCTTATGAATGGCAAATTCATTTAATGCAAACGGACTGTCCTGAAATAAAGGAATGCTAGCATCTAAATGTATCAAACTTCGCTTATCAGAAATAAACGTATGATTAATGATAGCATCTACCGCAATTACCACTTCATCTCGACTAATATTTGCCAAAAACCCTAATCTTCCAAAATTGATGCCCAATAAAGGGATCTTCTTTTCTCTCACAATTGTAGTTGCATCTAGAATTGTTCCGTCACCGCCAAGGGTAATAAAGCAATCAACTGTATTATCCAAATCACCATATCCGTCAAAAGGAGTCACGTTCTCTAAAAGAGGAGTTGGTATATTGTACTGTGTAAATAAACAGCGAAACATCAATACATTGATTTTATACTTGGCCAATTCTTCCAATAAAATCAATAAAGGTGTCTCTTGTTCTTGATCTAATCCCCTGCTATATATAGCAACTTTCATAACCTGAAATTTGTAATAACTAAAATAATAATCTCAAGTTACTGCGTAACCCTCCACTATTTATTGTGTAAATATAGTCCTTGCGTACCTAACTGATTGTAACTAAGCTCAAATCTGAATACAAAATCATAAATAGAGACGATATCCAAACCAATTCCTCCTGTATATAACAGCTTGTTATTCAATAAACTATTACCGGGATAACTACAATGAGCGTACCCAATATCGCCATAAAGTTTTAAGAAATAGCGAAATGGAATTTGATTATAATTCCTGCTTTTTAAATGAGTATGCAAAGTGTTTTTGAAAATCTCCTGTGTTAACGTAGCCTGCCCTAACAAACCTGCATCGCCATCTATTACGTAATATTCCAATCCCCTGAGTGTAAAACTACTATAGCCAAATAAGCTTTTACCAAAATAGGAGTTGTTGTCAGGAGTCTTAAAAGTTCCTGCTGCAGAAAGTTTTAGGAATGCTTTTTTCCATAGGGGCTGAATATACAATCCGCTTAACCCAAACTGCCATTGATTTAAATCTTTGTCATAAAATCTTTTATAAATATACCCATCAAAAGAATATCCCTTTGTCGGGTATGTATTGTAATCAAGATTCAAGAATCGGAAACGATAAGTAATATTGAAGTATTGTATTTGTGTCTTATTGTTAGGAAAATAATTAGAAGTTGACTTCAAGACAGTATCAGCAATCCATTGTCGAGTAAATCCTGCACTTAAATAGTGCCTCCACTTTTGATCAGGACGAAATGAATAAGTGATATCTGCTCGAGAAAACGACATTAAAAAGTTGTTGCTTTTGATAAAAAGTTGCTTACTAAAATTTGTTGAGTCATTCAATTCTTTTTGAGTAACATAAGAGTACCCTACATTCAAACCATGCTTTAATGATTTATTGAAGAAGGGAAGATTATATCGAAAACTAACTTGCTTGCTGTAGCCATTGATAAGCCAAATATTCAGGGCATCGTTATTACCACTAAGGTTGTATTGAGTAAATTGAATGCCATAATTAACGCGCGAAGGATCTCTGTTTTCGGTAGTCCACCATTGATTAAAGTTTCGATCAGCTAAAGTAAAATAGGGAACCGGAAATAGAAACCATCTTTCTTTTACATCAATTTTAAGAGAAATAATATCGCCCATCTTATTAGTGACAAAAATGGTTACATCAATAAAAAGTGAAGTATTAAAGACTTGATTCCTGCTAATTTCAATTTGTTTCTTCAGTTCAGAAGGTGAGATGATATCCCCTTTTTTAAGCGTCATCTCGCGTAGAATAATGTAGGACTTCGTTCGCTTATTTCCCTCGATTTGAACGTCTGCAATGAGCAAATTATTATTTTGCAATGTATCGAAGCCAACCAACTTCTTATTAGGAGGGTAATGATTTAGACTATCGGTTTGTGCTATTGCCAACACTGCTGTAAAATTTAATAACAGCAAAACGACAACTATCCGATAAAGCATTTGAAAAATAAAAATTAAACGTAGAAAATAATTTGTAATGACTTGTATAAAAAACGGACAACACCCTTAAACGTTTAGATACGCCATCAGGTGATTATAATTGTCTTTAAGCTCATTTGTATATTGTTCTTCACCAAAATAATATCTAACTACATATTCGTATCTATGAAACGTTGCGATGATATCACTGATTTCTACTTTATTGACTTTAATTGAAACAATAATGAGCCCAGTGTTTGATTCAGTATAAGTATTTAATTGAGTGATATAAGCGTCATTTGTTTCTACAAGTCTACTTATTTCCCCAAAAGAATAATTTCTCCTTTCAATTTCTAATACAATTATCCCTCCCTGTTCAACAGTTCCTGTAAATATTGAAAGTTGTTCAAGTAAAGTGTTTGAGGTAATTACCCCTAAATATTCCTTCGAGTCATTCGTAACAGCTAAAAGAGAAAGACTGTTTTCAACAAAAATCTTTAATGCAGAAAGAAAGAATTCTTCTTTTTTTACAAAACTTACATTAAAATACCCTTGTAGCGAAGCAAGACTTGCCTGTTCATCTGCGTCTAATAAATCCTCCTTAGCAATGCAACCAACAAAGGCCTCATTTACAACAACAGGAAGATGTAATACTTCATAGTCGTCCATTAGTTGCAGCACAAAAGACACCTTATCTTGCAATTGCAATACGGGGTAATCTGTTTGTAATAATTGTTCAACCAACATAATATAATAACTATTGTATAAAAACTAGCCTTAGAACTTACTCAAAAAAGTACCCAATATCTCATTGAACTCAGCAGGAACTTCCATCATAGGTGCGTGTCCGCATTTGTCGATGAAAAATAATTCACTGTGAGGAATTAGTTTATTAAACTCCCTGCCAACAAAAGGAGGGGTGATGATATCATTATTACCCCAAATCAATAAGGTTGGTTGCTTTATTTGATTCAACTCATCGTTCAGATTACTTCGGATAGCACTCTTAGCAAGGGTGATTATTTTAATTACTTTTATTCTGTTATTAGTCACCTCAAAT
>CANCKV010000289.1 GCA_947378615.1 Chitinophagaceae bacterium
TGCAGGTGCAGCTGCAATAGGTGCAGCACTTGGATTTAATAATGCACTAATATCTTCTCCTTCGGTTCCCAAAATGGCTAATAAGTCGTCAACTTGCAATTTTCCTCCATCTCCTGTACCAATATGAAGTAATACCCCATTTTGATAACTTTCCAACTCCATTGTGGCTTTGTCGGTTTCAATTTCAGCAAGTACATCTCCTTTTTTTACTGTATCACCTACTTTTTTGTGCCATGCCGCAATAACCCCTTCTGTCATTGTATCGCTCAATCGGGGCATCTTAATTACTTCTGCCATATTTATAGTTTATTACTGATTACTGTTATTATTTAATCATTTTGCGGCGTGAAATTAATGTAAATTGGTTTAGTTGCAAGTTTTCACCCATTATTTATTCTGTTTTGAGTAATTTTAACTAAAGTAATGATGAATATTACTACAACTATTGATGTAATTAATTAAAAATAGGATTTAAATTAGCCAATATCTAATGACTGTAAATTGAAATTCTATGAATTAATTCAGATTGTGTAGAATTATAATTTTCAGTTTATAATTGAAATAAAGGATAGCCAACAATTTTAAAATGCTATCCTTTATTTTTCTGTTTTCCTTTTACTTAATGAATGCTCGAAAACAAATTGAATGACTTACATTATAAGTATTTATTCTTTTTACGTACAACTTCCTTATTTATTGTCCTTGTGCAAGACTGTATGCCTTTTTATCACCCCATTTATTGAGTAGTTCATAAGAGCAAATCTTAAAGTCCTTCATCATTCTCTTTGTCAATTCAAGAATGTCTATTTGTGTCAATGGCTCATCTCCAATACTTTCAAAGCGACAGGCATATTGACTAACCAAGTTTGTGAAGACACTTCCTTTTGGCCAAACCTGAGTGCCACGATTACTGATTGTTACCAATTTAAATAGATCGAGCGTATGCATTAGGCTCTTATCTGCGACTTCAGTAGGTTGTAAGTTACTTTCTATGAAAAAATCGACACCTACAATACTTTCTATTTCATCCCCAAAGCTTTCCATCATCGCATTTTTCTCTAGTTTGAATACAGTAGGCGTTACATACTTGTCAGCAATCTTTGGTTTCGGGTTATTAGCAGGTTCTTTTCCAAAATTTGCAATGATGGCTTCTGCAAATTCAATAGTTCCTAAAGAAGGGTGTGTTTTATCTCCAAAATCTCCTGTATGAACCCCACTTTCTAAGGTATAAAGCAAGGCGTTTTCTATCATCGCACTCGTTTTCATCATTCCTAGATGACGAATCATTCCTATGCCACTTAATAATAAAGCAGTAGGATTGGCAATGTTTTTTCCTGCAATGTCCGGAGCGGTTCCGTGAACTGCTTCAAAAATGGCGATGTGGTCACCAATGTTTGCACTAGGGGCAAAACCAAGTCCACCCACTAAGCCTGCACATAAATCACTCACTATATCTCCTTGAAGATTTGTTAATACCACTACGTCAAATAAATCAGGGCGAGTGACAAGCTTCATACACAAGTCATCTACAATCACATCGTCCACCTTCAATTCAGGATAATCCTTTGCTACTTCGTAAAATACCTCAAGAAATAATCCATCGGTCAATTTCATGATATTGCTTTTATGACCGCAAGTGATTCGTTTTGCACCATTCTTCTTCGCCATCTCAAAAGCATATTTTATTACTTGATAGCTACCCGGTCTAGTAATAAAACGACGACACAATGCCACATCATGTGTAAGCATGTGTTCAATTCCTCCATACGTATCTTCAATATTTTCCCTTACAATTGTTAGGTTAATAGGTATTCCAGCCTTACTGAACACCGTATCTACACCATGCAACGTTTGGAATGTACGTCTATTTGCATAAGTATTCCATGTCTTTCTAGCCGTAACATTCACGCTTTTTACACCCTTTCCTTTAGGTGTTTCCATCGGGCCTTTAAACAGAATACCAACGGATTCGATTGTTTCTTGAGCTTCAGGAGTCATGCCGTTGCTGTAACCTTTGTCAAAAACCCATTTGCCCATATCTACAATTTCATATTGTAGCGGCACTTTGGCGGCATCAAATATTTTTAATACGGCGTCCATAATTTCAGGACCAATTCCATCACCTTTTGCTACTGCAATTCTGTGCATAGTGTTGTTTTTTTGAGATAGTAATTAATTGTAAATAATGTCAGTATTTGACAAATTTAGGGTTACAGGAATGATTTCAAGTTTTTTTTAGGAAATAAAAGTAGAATTAATTTTCAATTTCAAAAATAATGTATGGCAAGAGTTAAAAGCTAACAAAATGTACAGTTTAATCAGAATAAAAGTGTTATGACTAAATATGTATTTCCACAAGGATTGCTTTTATTTTATTTAAGCACGCTACGAATTTCAAATTTTGTTCTTTTATTTTAGTGTGAAGACTATGTAATCCATTTTTTATGCTGTCCTTGTGAGAAACCAATCAAGATTAAGCCGCTCCTACTATTATTATCGACAATTTTAGTCTTTCAACTTTCAACAATTCATTACCACAAGATTCGATTGAGGCACCTGTTGTAATTACATCATCAACAAGGGCAACATGCTTACCTTTTAATTGTTCTGAGTCGATAATACTGAATGCATCGCTTACATTTTCCCAACGATTGTCTGCATCTAAATGTGTTTGCGTCGCAGTATTCACCGTCCTTATAATTGATTGGTTGAAAATAGGTCTTTGCCAAACAGTTGCTATGCCTTCGCAAATCAGTTGAGCTTGATTATAACCTCTAAATTGCTCTCTTTGGCTATTCAAAGGAAGGGGAATCAAGGCTTCAACATTTTTGAAACGAGTAGTTTCCAATAGTTGATACCCTATTAGCTTACCAAGGTAACGACCAATTTCGGGGTTGTGCTTGTATTTTAATTGGGCAATCAAATGTTGCAATAGACCATGCTTTGTAAAATAAAAACCTGCACCTGCCTGTTCAAATTTAATTCTTCCAAATAGTTTTTGCTCAATTGGATTATCAGCAACAGAAAAGAATCCCGTCTCGGGCAGATCACATAGGCACCTTGCACAAAGAAAGCTACCTTTATTTAAGTTGTCGGTGCCACAACCCTCACAATTATGTGGATATACGAGG
This sequence comes from Chitinophagaceae bacterium, assembly GCA_947378615.1. Classification (GTDB taxonomy): domain Bacteria; phylum Bacteroidota; class Bacteroidia; order Chitinophagales; family Chitinophagaceae; genus Parasediminibacterium. The sequence goes on from CANCKV010000289.1 coordinate 3,132, forward strand.
TGAAGGAAATCGGAAAGAATAGACTTAAGCATAATTGATAATTGAGAATAGAAAATTGAAAATGTGTTTTATCTATAATTCATTCAATAATTCTACAAGGGTGATAGTTTTTAGTTTTCCTTCTATAATGAGTTGAACCTCCCTTAGTCCAATCTCAATTCGTTTCATTACTGAAATCGCACCAAAAAGATTTTTAAACTTACTTTTTCTTGACGTTCTCTTTTTCAAATTATTATTTTTAATGCCCTCGCATCTTCCTGAAAGTTTAAAACTTTCGGGAAGTATTATTAGAACAACAGCTGATAAACTTCATGAACCTGTCCTGCAGCCATTACCTGTATCTTAAAACTCTTAGGGTCAAAGCTTTTCTTATTGTATTTGCTGACAATTATTTTCTCAAAACCAAGTTTCTCTGCTTCTGCAATCCGTTGTTCAATACGGTTCACCGCCCTAATTTCTCCATTCAATCCCACTTCGCCTGCAAAACATACATGTGCAGGCAACGGCACGTCTTCGTAACTACTTAATAAGGCACAGATGACGGCAAGGTCTATCGACGGGTCTTCCACTTTCAATCCGCCAGCAATATTTACAAACACATCTTTTGTTCCAAACAAGAAACCACCTCTCTTTTCTAATACTGCCAACAACAATTGCAGTCTTCTTAAATCGAATCCACTGACTGTTCTTTGTGGTGTACCATACACGCTTTGTGTTACTAATGCCTGTACCTCAATCAATAAAGGGCGCATCCCTTCTAAAGAGGCGGCTATTGCACTACCGCTTAATTGTTCTTCTCTTTGTGTGATTAATATTTCGGATGGATTTGATACTACCCGCATGCCATCGCCCGTCATTTCATAGATGCCTAATTCAGAGGTGCTACCAAATCTGTTTTTCAATGTCCTCAAAATCCGATAGGCATAATGACGGTCTCCTTCAAACTGCAAAACCGTATCTACCATGTGTTCCAAAATCTTCGGCCCTGCAATGCTGCCATCTTTTGTGATATGTCCAATCAGGAAAACCGGTGTATTTGTTTCTTTAGCAAACCGTTGAAATTCGGCTGCACATTCTCTTATCTGACTCACACTTCCTGCCGAAGAATCTATCAGGTTCGATTGAATTGTTTGAATAGAATCTACGATAACCAATTGTGGTTGCAGTTTCTTTACTTCTTCGAAGATGGCTTGTACAGAAGTTTCCGTCAACAGATAAAAGTTATTATTAGCCATCTTCAACCGGTCGGCACGCATCTTAATTTGTTGTTCGCTCTCTTCCCCACTCACATATAGTACCACTATTTCGCTCATCATCAAGCCATGTTGCAAAAAGAGGGTACTTTTTCCTATTCCAGGTTCGCCACCTACTAATACGATACTTCCCGGAACAATCCCACCACCAAGAACTCGATTTAATTCCGCATCTTTTGTAACGATTCTTACTTCTTCAAGAGCCGTAACATTTTGTAAGGCAATCGCCTTATTCGTCTTTCGTCCACCTTTAGCACCTGTCCAACTTTGTTCCTTGCCTCCCTTGTCAAGAACCTCCTCCACAAAAGTGTTCCATTCATTGCAGGCAGGACATTTGCCAATCCATTTCACACTCTCAAAGCCACAGTTACTACAGAAGAAAGCCGTTTTAATCTTACTCATTTGGTAAAGATAGGGTTAGGAAGTAATTTGGAGAAATATGGGGTAAAGGGAGTGATGATATTTTTCTTTAAAAATGTATTCTACTACCTGAATCGGGGCTCCAATTGCCCTTTCATACATCCTAAATGTTTCTCTGTCAGCAATCGTAAATACTTCTACTTTAATATCAGAAAGGAGACTTGTAATGTTTTCCTTTACTACACGAATATCCTCATTCAATTGAGCTAAACTTCTTGACAGGATTGTCCATTTCCCATCCAATGTCGTTAAGTTAAGGGCACTAACCGAAAATTAGGGTGTCAGCCTGAGCCTGTCGAAGGCGCACAAAGAAGGAAAGAACCTTAATTTAGACCGGTTTCGACAAGCTGCTAATGACA
>CANCKV010000290.1 GCA_947378615.1 Chitinophagaceae bacterium
CCACCAAAAGCGGAAAGAATAAGTGTATCTCCTTTTTTCAATTGTTTTTCATAATCCCAAAGACAAAGTGGTAAAGTACCAGCAGTAGTATTTCCATATTTTTCAATATTGATCATTACTTTTTCTTTTGGTAATCCCATTCTATCAGCAGTAGCATCAATAATTCTCAAATTCGCTTGATGTGGAACTAACCAATCAACATCATCACTTGATAAATTATTTTTCTCCATAATTTCAGCAGAAACCTCAGCCATATTAGTAACCGCAAATTTGAAAACCGATTTTCCTTCTTGCTTTACATAATGCATTCTATTTTCAACCGTTTCAATTGTTGGTGGGTTTGCACTACCTCCAGCAGGTTGAATTAAAAATTGTCTTCCAGCACCATCACTTCTCAAAATAAAATCTAAAATTCCATTTCCTTCAAAATTTGGTTCTAATAAAACAGCACCACATCCATCACCAAAAATGATACAAGTTGTTCTATCTTCATAATCTATTATTGAAGACATTTTATCAACACCAACAACGATTACTTTTTTATATTTACCAGTTTCAATAAATTGAGAACCAGTAGAAAGCGCATAAATAAATCCTGAACAAGCCGCGATTAAATCAAACCCCCATGCATTTTTTATACCTACTTTGTCACACAAAACATTCGCTGTAGCTGGAAATGTGTAATCTGGTGTTACTGTTGCAAGTATCACTAAATCAACTTCATCAGGATTAGTTCCAGTTTTTTCTAAAAGTCCTTTTACAGCTTCAGCAGCCATATCAGAAGAAGCACCTTCTTTTTGAATTCTTCTTTCTTTTATTCCAGTACGTGAAGTAATCCACTCATCTGTTGTATCAACAATTTTAGCAAGTTCTTCATTACTTAAAACATAATCAGGAACATATCCTTGAACTCCCGTAATTGCTGCTGTTATTTTACTCATAGTTTAATTGAAAGCTTCGTTAATTTTTACAGATAAGCCAGATTTAGCAACTTCGTAAGAATGCTTTATCATATTTTTGACAGCTATATCGTTTGAAATACCGTGACCAATAATTACATTTCCTTTTACTCCCAATATAGCTGTTCCGCCATAATTTTCATAATTGAAACGATCAAAATATTCGTCTTTAATACCTCTTTTTTTCATTAAAGTATAAATCCCCTCAGCTTCTTTTAAAACTATATTTCCTGTAAAACCATCACAAACGATTACATCTGCGATACCAGAAAATATATCTCGTCCTTCAATGTTACCAATGAAATTAACTTCTTCAGATTCCGCTAATAATTTATACGTAGCAATTGTCAAAAGATTTCCTTTCGTCTCTTCTTCTCCAATGCTTAAAAGAGCAACGCGCGGTTTTTCAACTCCGTACACACTTTTAGCATAAATATTACCAAGTACAGCAAATTGATACAATACATCTGGTTTACAATCAGCATTAGAACCAACATCTAACAAAATAGAATTACCACCATTTATGGCAGGAATTGTTGATGTTATACAAGGTCTGATAATACCTGGTATAGTATGAATTTTATATATTGAACCAACTAACATTGCTCCAGTATTACCTGTACTAGCAAATGCTTGAATCTCATTACTTGCTAATAAATCAAAACCTACAGAAATACTACTGTTTGGTTTTTGAGGAATTGCTCTTGTAGGATGATCATGCATCGTAATTTCATCCGGTGCATGCACGATTTCGAAATCATCAGGATTGGCACCACGCTCAGAAAGGCAAGCCAAGATTTGATCTTGGTTGCCTAACAGAACAAGTTTTGCATCCTGAGGAAGTTCTTTTTGAGCAAGTATTGCACCTGCTATATTAGCATCTGGAGCAAAATCACCACCAAAAATATCTATTCCTATCTTCATCAAGAAGAGTTTTTATTTATGCAACAGTTATCAAACTGCTACTTCTTTTTCAGCTACTACTCTACCTTTATAGTAAAGTTTCCCTTCATGCCAGTGTGCATGGTGAAACAAATGAGGTTGTCCAGTTGTTGGACATGTCGCGATATTATCAGCTACTGCTTTAAAATGCGTTCTTCTTTTGTCTCTTCTCGTTGTCGAGATTCTTCTTTTTGGATGTGCCATTTTATTTTATTTAAAATCGTTTAATTTAAATTTTTCAATATTGACCACCTTGGGTCGATGTCATCATTATCGTTATTTCCTTCAATGTCATTATCGCTCTCTTCGTCGAAATCATCATCGTTATCAGAGTCTTCTTCATCATCATCGAAATCATCATCATCAAAATCTTCGTCATCTTCATCATCTTCCAATGAATTAACAACATATTTTTCAAGTAAAGCAATCATATCCTGATTACAATCTTCAATTTCATGAATTTTTCTTAATGGTAATGAAACTGCTACCAATTCATACAAATTCATCTCAACATCTACCTCGAAAGCATCTTTTTCCAAAATCACTAATGCTTCGTCATCAGAAACATCTCCTCCTCCTATTTTATAGACGATTTGATATTCTCCTTCAACCTCTACCTCAATAGGATCTGTACATCTATCACATTCAGTAGTTACACTACCCTCAACATGATATATACCCACAAGCATTGTTTCTTTTTTCTCTAAATCCAACCTAACGTGAACGTTTCCACGGTGTATTATTGAGTCTTCAATTCCCTCAAAAAAGCTATCACTTAAATCATACTCAAATACATGATTACCAGTCTTTAAACCTACAAAAGGGATCACATATTCTTTTCTTGACATAACTTAAAAGCCTAAAATCGGACTACAAAGATAATTATTTTAAACTTAAAATTGTTAATATCATTTACTTTTTTCGAATTTCTTATCTTTTATCATTCAAATGAGGATAATCTTTTTCTATCAACAGGTACTATCTTCAATGGATTAGCCATCATTTCTTTTCGAGATTTCTGATTTCTAAAAATATCAATTGCTAAATAAATTGCACTTCTCATAGATTGTGCAGAAGCTATTCCTTTTCCAACTATATCATATGCAGTTCCATGATCTGGAGATGTTCTAATAACAGGAAGTCCAGCTGTATAATTAACTCCATCATCAAAAGAAAGTGCTTTAAAAGCTGTTAAACCTTGATCGTGATACATCGCCAAAACACCATCGTATTGATGCATTGCTGAAGAACCAAAAAAACCATCTGCTGGAAATGGTCCAAATGCTAATATGTCTTCTGTCTTTGCTTGATTAATAGCAGGAAGTATAATTTCTTGTTCTTCAGTTCCCATTTTCCCATTTTCACCAGCGTGTGGATTTACTCCAAAAACTGCAATTTTTGGTCTAATTATTCCGAAATCCGTTTTTAAACTTTTTTCTAGCATTTTTATTTTTTGGAAAATAGCTTCTTTTGTTAAAGATGAGCTAACATCTTTTAAAGGAATATGCGTACTTACTAAAGCAACTCGTAAATTAGAACCGACCATCATCATTAAAGCTTCACTCATACCCGCTTTATCAGCCAAATACTCTGTGTGACCTGGAAATTGAAAACCTGATTTAGACATTGCTTCTTTTGAAATTGGAGCTGTAACCAATACATCAATTTTACCTGTTGCTAAATCTTGTGTAGCCGCTTCTAACGATAAAAGTGCAAACTTACCTCCTACCTCAGTTGCTTTTCCTAAATCGAAATTAATTTCTTCATTCCAAACATTAACAACATTTACCTTTCTATTTAAAGCTTCATCTGCTGATTTACAAGATTGGTATTGAAAATCAAACTCTTTAATCGCTTTTTTATGGTATGAAAGTGTTTTTGTTGAACCGTAAATAATTGGTGTACAATCTAATAATATACGATTATCATTTAAAGCTTTTATAATTACTTCTGGACCAATACCGTTCACATCTCCAATAGAAATACCAACTCTTATTGGATGAGTACTTCCAACTTCTTTCTCGATATGTGCTGATTTATCTGACATTTATTTGTAATTTTTTAAAAAGTTATATATCAATCTAACACCTACTCCAGTACCACCTTGACCCTTATAATTTTCAGGTGCATCCAACCAAGCTGGTCCTGCGATATCAATATGAACATAAGGTGCTTTCACGAAATGCTCTAAAAATTTTCCTGCTGTAATCATTCCTGCATAAGGTCCACCAAGGTTTTTTAAATCTGCAACTTTTGATTTTACTTCTTCGTAATATTCATCCCAAAAAGGAAGGCGAACTACTCTTTCGTGTTCTTCGTTTCCAGCTTTGTCTAATTGAGCAAATACTTTTTCTGAAGCATTTCCCATAATACACGAAGCTTTCGTTCCAATAGCTACAACTGCTGCACCAGTTAAAGTTGCAGCATCAATTACCAATTCTGGATCGTACTTTTTAGAATAAGCCAATGCATCAGCTAAAATCATTCTTCCTTCTGCATCTGTATTTAATACTTCAACAGTTGTTCCATCAAACATTGTAATTACATCTCCTGGAGCATACGCATTTCCACCCGGACGATTATCTGTAGCCGGTATTAAAGCAATAACGTGAACATTCAATTTATTCAACGCAGCAGCATATATTGCACCTGACATACATGCAGCACCACCCATATCGCATTTCATAGAATCCATAGAACCTTTAGTAGGCTTTAAACTCAATCCTCCAGTGTCGTATACTACTCCTTTACCGACTAAAACAATTGGTTTTTTATTGGTCGGTTTTTTTGGTTTATATTCTACAATTGTAAAAGTTGGAGGATCAATAGAGCCTTTGTTTACCGCTAAAAGGCCGCCCATTTTCAGTGCTTCAATTTTAGTTTTTTCTAAAATCTCCACTGTTAATTCACTATCATTAGATAAACCTTGAATTTCTTCACTCAATTTTGATGCTGTTAAAAAAGAAACAGGTTCATTCACCATATTTCTTGCCCAAAAAACAGCTTTAAGTGTATTATTCATTGTCTCGATTTCATTCTCCTCAACATCTTCTTGCAAGTTAATAGCTGTTAATTTATAACCACGCTTATCAGCATCATTGAAATATTTTAAAAACTGATAATTTGCTAATGCTAATCCTTCTGCAACAAAAATTAATTTATCTGTATCACCTATGATTGAAATTTCTTTCACTTCTTTCGGTAATTGTGTTCGAATATCTGACCCTGCAATTCTTAATTTTTCATTATT
>CANCKV010000291.1 GCA_947378615.1 Chitinophagaceae bacterium
TGTCGCAGATTATAAAACGCCCGACCCCACTTGTGTCAATATCTTGAAATCGGCAACAGATTATGAGAAGTCTTATAATGAATCAAGGGGAAGGGATCGAGATAAAATGAATATTTTTAGGAGTGAGGGAATAAAATTCATGGCAACCATGAATTTGGTACTCGCCTATGTACAGGTTGCAAGCGGTGGAGACGCATTGATTATTCAAAAAAGTGGATTAAATATTAAAAAAACACCTGAACCTCCTCAGCCCTTAGGGAAAGTAATGAGATTAGAAGGATGGCAGGGAAGTCATGAGGGAGCGAGTTTGCTTTCTTGGGACAAGTTGAAAGGAAGCAAATCTTATGTAGTAGAGAAGAGTGTAGATGCCAAAATATGGACAGATGCAAAATGTCCTAGTACCTCTACAAGTGTAACGGTAACAGGATTAGTTCCTGAATCCTATTCTTGGTTCAGGATTGCAGGAGTAAATAAATTTGGTATCGGAGAATGGAGTGACCCTGTACGAGTAGAATCAAAATAATTAAGACTTTGGACTAATAATGTGAAGAGGGGAGACGGACTATTTCTATGGTTTGTACCCCTTTTCTATTTTATTTTCATCAATCTTTTCAGTGGCTGTAAAGGGTGTATAAAAATCTTACTCAGCCTGTAAATTTATAAAGGTTTTACACCTTTATTGGGTTAGATATTTCATCATTGAAGCGGATAACTATTATATACTCATTTTATAATACTACCTTTTTTTAGCCTAATACACTCAATAGTATATTCATTTCCGTAATTCAATTTTATTACCCTTAATTTGCAGCATGACAGTAGAACAAATTAAGAATATAAAAGACCGATTAGTTGTCTTGGGGAGGTTTCTTTGACTACGCTAACCGCGTATCTAAAGTAGAACAAGATAAACACCTTTCATTATCACCTGGCTTTTGGGATGACAATACCCGAGCTACGGCAACAATGAAGGAAATTAAATTAAATGAATTTTGGATTAAGTTATACGAACAGGTGGAAAGAGCTGTGGATGACTTAGTTGTATTATTCGAGTTTTGGAAGGAAGGGGACGCCACTGAAGAAGAAACAGAAATTGCTTTTCAGGCTGCTTTAAAGGCGGTGGAAGAAGCAGAATTCAAAAGTACTTTGAACAAACCTGAAGACGAAATGCCTGCTATCATTCAGATAAATTCTGGTGCAGGAGGAACGGAAAGTCAGGATTGGGCAGAAATGCTGATGAGGATGTATATTATGTACGGAGAAAAGCAGGGGTGGAAAGTATCAGAGCTTGATTATCAAGTCGGTGATGGTGCAGGCATTAAAACTGCTACAATTCAACTTGAAGGCGCATTCGCTTATGGTTTTTGTAAAGCCGAAGGGGGCGTACATCGTCTTGTACGAATTTCTCCTTTTGATAGCAATGCACGACGTCATACTTCTTTTGCGAGTGTGTATGTATATCCCTTGATTGACAATACTATTGATATCAAGATAAATCCTGCCGATATAGAATGGTCTTTTTATAGGAGTGGAGGAAGCGGAGGTCAGAATGTAAATAAAGTTGAAACGGCAGTTAGGATTAGGCATGCTTCGAGTGGGTTTGTCGTAGAATGTCAGGTTGCACGTACTCAAGGAGAAAATAGGGACTTGGCATTGCAAATGTTGAAGAGCCGATTGTATGAAGAGGAGATGCGTAAACGACAAGAGATTCTTGATGCCACAAACTCAAAAAAGAAAAAAATTGAGTGGGGAAGTCAGATTAGAAGTTATGTATTTCATCCCTATAAAATGATAAAAGACCATCGGACAGACTATGAAGTTGGGAATGTCCAACCTGTTATGGATGGAGAATTAGATGGGTTTATTAAGGCCTATCTGATGATGGAAAAAGAAGAAGACTAATATAAATATGAAGAATTAAGTAAGAGTCTTTCAATTGTTTTCAAGGAGTTTAAATGATTTCAATTGTCTTTTTGAGTGATACTATTCGTAAAATGGCATCTAACCTATTAGGTTGGATGCTTTTTATTTTTGAGTAATAAATTGAATTTTAATCATTAATTTTAATTTTTGGTTTAACGCTAAAATTTTTAATTATAAAATGGCTTTATTAAAATCTTTCAATAAAAGAGCTAAAACAGAAAATGAAACAGGCTTAGGTACAAATAGTAGTATTAATGGTGGTAGGTTTTTTAATAAAAGCGGGGCTCCAAATATTCAGCTGCAAGGTATCCCTTTTATGGAGCGATTAAACCTGTACCATACCCTTCTTTCATTGCCAAAATGGCAATTTTTATTTATTATTATTTTGTCCTTTATAGGAATGAATCTTGCTTTTGCAAGTGTCTATTTATTGATTGGCATTGAGCATTTGAATGGAATGGTAGCAATAACTAAGCTTGAGAAGTTTGGAGAAGCCTTTTTCTTTAGTGCCCAAACATTCACTACAGTTGGTTATGGAAGAATAAATCCTGTAGGCTTCTCAGCAAGTTTTGTAGCTTCTCTTGAAGCACTTGTTGGATTATTGAGTTTTGCTTTAGTTACAGGGCTTCTTTATGGGCGATTTGCTCGGCCAAAAGCATATATTAATTATAGTGAAAATGCCCTTTTTGTGCCATTCAGAGGTGGAACTGCTTTTATGTTGCGACTTGTCCCTTACACCAAAAACTATCTAGTAAATGCAGAAGCTAGACTAACATTGAGTATGCAAATAGAAGAGGATGGAATAAAAAAGAATAGATTTTTCAGTCTTGAATTGGATATTTCTAAAGCAAATACATTAATGTCTAATTGGACATTAGTACACATTATCAATGAAGAAAGTCCATTTTTTAATCTAACTAAGGAAGATATCGCCAATGCTAAAGCTGAGATACTCGTTTTTGTACAGGGATTTGATGAAAGTTTTTCTAATACAGTTGTTTCTAGAACGTCCTATACTTTTGACGAATTTATTTATGGGGCAAAGTTTCTACCAATGTACCATCCAAATGAAACGAATTCTAGGACTATCATACATTTGAATAAATTGAATGACTATGAATTAGTCGAACTGCCAAATTTTGGTTGATTTTAAACACATAGTAGAATTGAATATTACTTAACAGAAAAGATAGTAAGAACATTTAACTACTATTTACATCAGATTGTGATTAAGCGAAAGCAAAAAAAAAGCATCACAATCGTGATGCTTTTATAGAATTTTTTAATTTAAATAATCCTATAAATATTTATTATTATCCTCCTCAACTCTTCCAACTTTTGCACCATAAATAATTCCAACTGCAATAATAACGCTTAAACTTCCTTCAAAAGGAACTTCATTATCATTTAATCTAATTGAACTAAAAATAGGGGTATTTGTGAAAGCGTAGCACTTGATAACTACTAAAATTAAAACAATTGCAAAAAACTTTTTCATTTTTAAAATTTTAAATATCAACAAGCAAGTGCAAATTTGCATGATATATATTTAACTTCCAAATAAAACTTAAAAAACTTTTTGAAATAATCTATTAATTCGAGTTTGATTACTGTTCAAGAGGTTTTAACACAAAGAAAACAACGATTTTTCCATTTAGCACAATGAATCATCTTGTTTAATCTGTTCTATTCATACTTTGTTTTATGCCATCAAATTCTAGTTGTCTTATTTTTTCTCATTTTCTTTATGTATGACTTCTTCTGTGTCGAAACTGTGGTGATTTGTAAAATTCTTATCGAAGCTTGACTTTTTGGGAATTGAATCAGTTATCATAGAGTGAAACTTCTGTCAATTACGAATCAATCGTCTTTTTATATTTTGATAAAATAGAGGAATATTTTTACAAATAATACCCCTACATTTGCAAAATATCGTAAAAAATGGTGACAGATACAAGATAATTTAATTTAATGCACGTTAATTTAAAAGATTATTATTGTATTTGTCATATTTATTATTTTTAAATATTTGTTTCACTGATGATTAGAATTAAAAAGATTGCCCCATTTCTGGTTTTAGTAATTGTAGCTGTTTTCGCATTATTTGTTCCAAGTGCGTCTCCCTTTGATGATAAAGGAAAAGTGTATAATTCAGCAGATATTGCTTGGATTCTTGTTTCGACAGCCTTAGTATTTTTGATGACTCCTGCCCTTGCCTTTTTTTATGGAGGAATGGTTCACAGAAAGAACGTTATTTCTACAATGATGAAGAGTGTTGTTGCAACAGGGATTGTTAGTATTCTTTGGGTTGTTGTAGGGTTTAGTTTATGTTTCGGAAAAAGTATGCATGGGTTGATTGGAGATCCAACCACACATCTATTTTTCAAAGGCATTATTTCAGGTGCACCTTGGAGTTTAGCTCCAACGATTCCTTTATTATTATTTGCAGTTTTTCAATTGATGTTTGCTATCATAACACCTGGATTGGTTGTAGGTGCGGTAGCTGAAAGAATGAAATTCACTTCTTATATTCTGTTTATTGTTCTATTTAGTCTTTTTGTTTATGCTCCTTTAGCACATTGGACTTGGAATCCAGATGGGATCTTATTCAAATTAGGCGTTTTGGACTTTGCAGGTGGAACAGTAGTTCATATTTCTGCTGGTTGTGCGGCTTTGGCAGGTGCGATCGTTTTGAAAAGGAGAAAAGTTCATATTGAACAGCAGGAAATACCTCCTGCGAATATTCCTTATGTACTGATTGGAACAGGTTTACTTTGGTTTGGATGGTTTGGTTTTAATGCTGGTTCGGCATTAGCTGCAAATGGATTGGCCGTGTCAGCATTTTTTACAACTAATATTGCGGCAGCTGCAGCGGGTTTGGCTTGGATGTTTTTTGAAGTTCTAAAAGGAAAGAAACCATCTGTTCTTGGATTTTGTATTGGAGCTGTAGTTGGTCTTGTAGCAATTACGCCTGCTGCAGGATATGTTGCTATACCACAAAGTATATTCATTGGTGTTGTTGCAGCTATTATTTCAAATTTTGCTGTTCATTTAAAGTCGAAATCTACTTTGGATGATACATTAGATGTTTTTCCTTGTCATGGACTAGGTGGGATTGTAGGTATGATTATGACGGGTATATTTGCTACTAAATCGGTTAATCCAGGAGGAAACGATGGTTTGTTTTATGGAAAATCAGATTTCTTTTTTGCTCAATTA
>CANCKV010000292.1 GCA_947378615.1 Chitinophagaceae bacterium
GTCGATTATCTTCGACCGAATGGGCATCAATACTTATGAAGTCTTGGAGGCCGCTGCTACAAAATGGAACTTCCTTCCTTTCACTCCGGGGCTTGTTGGGGGACATTGCATTGGTGTAGATCCTTATTATTTGACTTATAAAGCGGCTAAATTGGGTTACACATCTAAGATTATAGCTGCGGGTAGGTATATAAATGATAATATGGGAAGTTATGTTGCCAAAAAAGTGATTCAACATATCATTCAATATACTTCCGATGTTAAAGCTGCAAAAGTGCTCGTTATGGGAGCTACTTTCAAAGAAAATGTGACGGATATTCGTAATAGTAAAGTGGCTGATGTGGTGAATGCCTTAAAAGATTATCACCTAAATGTTGAGGTGACAGATGCCTTAGCCAATAGTAATTCGTTAAAAGAAGAATATGGTTTCCCATTAATCCATAATATTGCAGACAATTATGATGCTGTTATCATTATTGTGCCACATAATCCTTACAAAGAATTGGATGATAAGTATTTTTCTTCTATCACAAAAAAAGATGCCTTGATTGCTGATATTAAGGGGATTTATAGAGGAAAAATAATTAATAGACAGTATTGGAGTCTTTAATAGTGGTTAGTGGTTAGTGGTTAGTGGTTAGTGGTTAGTGGTTAGTGGTTAGTGGTTAGTGGTTAGTGGTTAGTGGTTAGTGGTTAGTGGTTAGTTTTTTATAACCTTTAAAGATATAATGTTTTTTGTTTTAAAATTATTTCAATCAAACTTATTATGTACAAGCCTTTAGTTGTAGTTACCGGCAAGAATGGTCAATTAGGTTGGGAATTATCCCAATTGAAAGTATTAAATCAATTTCAGTTCGACTTCCTTTTTATCGACAAAGAGGAATTGGATATGAGTAATCCTTCTTCTATTCCTACATTTTTCAAACAATATAAACCTCAGTATTTCATCAATTGTGGTGCTTATACATTGGTTGATAAAGCAGAAACTGAACAGGAACTTACCCTTGCTATCAATGCAACAAGTGTAGGTGTGATTGCAGAAGAGTGTGCAAAAATCGATTGCACATTAATTACCATTTCTACCGACTATGTATTTGACGGAAATGGAACTGCTCCTTATTTACCTAATCAGGCTACCGACCCATTAAATTATTATGGATTCAGCAAAAGGGAAGGGGAGAATTTGGCAATTAAAAATAATCCAAAGACGATCATAGTCCGTACTTCGTGGGTATATAGCTATCACGCAAACAACTTTGTCAAGACAATGCTACGTTTGATGAAAGAAAGACCTGAGTTGAAGGTTGTGGGTGATCAAGTGGGTTCACCTACATGGGCTGCCGACCTAGCTGAAGCTTTAATCAAGATTATAGAACAATTACAGGCAGGAAATACGCATTATGGCATCTATCATTATAGCAATTCAGGAGTGATTTCTTGGTATGATTTTGCGGTTGCCATCAATAAGATAGCAGGATTGACTTGTAATGTACAATCAATTTCTACTTCTGCTTATCCTACCCCTGCAAAGAGACCTGCCTATTCTGTTTTGGATAAAGAGTCAATTGTAAATGATTTTGGAATTAAATTAGTTGATTGGAAGTCTAGCTTGAGAAAGTGTATTTCTTTGTTAAACTAAGTTACAGGTTTCAGGTTGCTTGTTACAGGCACTTGAAACTTGTAACTTGAATCCTGTAACTTGTAACCAGAAACCGTTTATACATTTATGAGCACAGTTAAAAATTACTTATCACTAGTAAAGTTTTCGCATACTATTTTTGCAATGCCTTTTGCAATGATAGGCTTTGTTTTGGGTGTCATCCATCACGAATCACAAGGCTTTGACAGTACTCCATGGTATTATCGGTATGGATTAAAATTGATATTGGTAATTTTTTGTATGATAACTGCCCGTAGTGCAGCAATGGGTTATAATCGATACCTTGATCGTGATTTCGATGCAAAAAATCCTCGTACTGCAAAGCGAGAAATTCCTGCGGGTGTTATTTCTCCTCAAAATGCAATGGCTTTTATTATTGGTTCGTGTGTTTTGTTCATCACAGCAACTTATTGCATTAATAATCTCTGCTTTTACCTTTCGCCAATTGCTCTTTTTGTGATACTTTTTTATAGTTATACCAAAAGATTTACTGCACTTTGTCATTTGGTATTAGGGATAGGTCTTTCATTAGCACCTATAGGAGCATTTCTAGCAGTAACAGGAACTTTTAGTTTACTTCCCATTCTTTTCTCGTTGTCGGTTGTCTTTTGGGTAAGTGGTTTCGATATCATTTTTGCACTTCAGGACATTGATTTCGATCAATCGCAACAACTGTATTCAATTCCAGCAGTAGTAGGTACTTCAAAAGGATTGCGTATAAGTGAATTACTTCATTTTCTCAGTGCTACCTGTGTGATTGTAGCAGGAGTTTATGGTTATTTTCATTGGCTATATTGGGTAGGAGTTATTCTATTTATTGGCATGTTGATTTATCAACACACTATCGTTAAGCCGAATGATTTTAGCAAAGTAAATATTGCTTTTATGACAGCAAATGGTATTGCAAGCGTTGTGTTTGCTGTATTTGTCATTGCGGATTTAATTGTTAACTGATAACTCAAAGCTCATATCTCATATCTCATAATTTATATTTCAAATTGATGGCTCGTATAATATGTATTGATTATGGAAGTAAAAGAACTGGTATTGCAGTTACTGATCCTTTACAGATTATTGCCACAGCATTATCTACTATCGAAAGCAAGGAATTGATAAATTTTTTGAAAGATTATTTTTCCAAGGAACAAGTCGAATTAATATTGATAGGGATGCCTTTGAATCTCGATGATACTCCTACTCATGGAACTCCTTTGGTGCTAGCTGCCATCAAATTACTGCAAAAGCACTTCTCAACAATTCCTGTCAAAACTGTTGATGAACGATATTCTTCAAAGGTTGCATCACAGGCAATGGTACAGATGGGAATGAAGAAGAAAGACAGACAGGTAAAGGGAAATATAGATCAAGTGGCAGCGACTATGTTATTGCAAGAATACCTAATCAATAATTAGTATTAGTTGTTGGTATTAAGTTTTAAGTTGAAAATTATACTTATCACGTTTGATTTTTTTTTATAAAACATTAATTGATGTTTACTTGCTTGCCACCAATTTGATTTTCAACTCAAATTCATGATAGATTGCCTTATTCGCCATTCGCTTGATTAGTCCTGAACCATAATCTATTCCAAATTTTCGTCTATCTAATTTAAGGGTAGCTTCTGCATTTACTGTAGTAGGCGTGGTGGTAATAATGGCAGGAAACCTAATTTCTTGAGTACTATCCTTAATTGTAAGCTTGCCTACAATAGTGTAATTCTCTCTATTAGGCATTACTGAAGTAATAATAAATCTGGATTCAGGATATTTATTTACTTCAAAGAAGTTATTTTTAAGATGTTTCATCAACCAACGATTCGCAAGTTTAACTCGTACATCAACATCTGTCATTGACTTTGTATCTATTACAAATTGACCTCCAGTAACTGATTTGCCATCTGTTTCCACTATCCCTGAGGATATTGAAATATATCCATTATGCCTTCCAGCAATCTTTCTTGCCTTCCACTCAATTTTACTTTTTGATACATCAACGGGAATTGTAGTAATATCCTGAATTGGGGTGAATGAAAATAAGGCTATTGAAAACAAGCCAATGATTGCAGCATAAAAAGTTGTTTTTTTCATAGCCAAATATAGTGGAATGAATAATATCCCAAATTTAAAGTAGATTAAATCATTCCATTTAGGAAATTGGATACTTGAAATTAGGTTTAGAGATATCCACTCCTTGACTTACGCAGAGGTAAATTCAAATACTATTGGACAAAAAATTGTCATTGCCGACTTGAATTATGAATCCGAAAGAATTATCTTTCTCACGTATTAGAAATGACATTATTTTTACGCCGTGAGAAAATATAAGAAACCAGTTGTATTAGAGAATGTATTGGTAGAAAATTATGCTGCCGAGGGAAAGAGTCTCGCCCGTGTAAATGGGAAAGTAATTTTTATTGAAGGAACTATTCCGGGTGATATTGTTGATATTCAACTGACCAAAAATAAAAAAGATTGGGCTGAAGCATATCCCCTTGCTTTTAAGACTTATGCTGAGAATAGGGTTACACCATTTTGTCAACATTTTGGAATTTGTGGCGGATGTCAATGGCAGATGCTACCTTATGACAAACAATTAATTTATAAACAACAACAAGTAACTGATAATTTAGGAAGAATTGGAAAAGTTGAAATGCCTCCGATTATGCCCATTATTGGCGCAAAAGAAACGATAGGCTATCGTAATAAATTGGAATATACTTACGCAACAAGGAGATTTATTCCTAAGGAAGAATTTCAACAGTTACGTGCGGATGATAAATTGGCTGAAGAAATAGAGGGTACAATCGGTGCCGCAGGATTTCATGCGAAGGGACAATTTGATAAAGTTGTGGAAATTAATGTCTGTCACCTGCAAGAAGAGCCAACGAACTTGATTAGAAAAGCGATTGTAGCTTTCGCTAAAGAAAATAAGTTAACGTTCTATGACATAAGAAATCATGAAGGGTGGCTGCGAAATGTGATGATTCGGATCGCAACAACTCATGAAATTATGGTAAACATTGTCTTAGGATTTGAAGATAAAGAGGCTCAGAAATCATTAATTGACTACCTCCTGCAACAATTTCCTGCAATCACTACTTTATTGATTACCATCAATAGAAAGTTTAATGACAGCATTTATGATTTAACGCCTGTTGCTCACTTTGGTAAAGGATACATTATAGAAAAACTCGAAGACTTTCAGTTTAAAATAAGTCCTAAGTCTTTTTTTCAAACTAATACACGTCAGGCAGAAAGGCTTTATCAGATTACTAGGGAATTTGCCGAACTTAACGGAACACAAAACGTTTATGACCTTTATTGTGGTACAGGAAGTATTGGAATTTTTTGTAGTAAAGATGCAAAAAAGATTGTAGGAGTTGAATTAATTGAAGATGCTATAAAAGATGCTGAAGAAAATGCAGCATTAAACAATATTAATCACTCTTTTTTTGTGGCAGGTGATGTAATA
>CANCKV010000293.1 GCA_947378615.1 Chitinophagaceae bacterium
TATTTTTATAGTTTTAAATATGTTTAGTTTTTCAAGCCAAGTATTAAATAATTATTTTTTATTAATATCATTCTATTTGTAAATACTATGAGAAATATAAAGTCAACAAACGCTATCAATATTTTACTAGTGGAAGATAATGAAGGTGATATTATTTTAACTCTCGAAGCATTATCTGAGGTTGGTCTTGATAAATATGTTTCAGTCGTTAAAGATGGAGAACAAGCAATGAGTTATCTGAAGCAAATAATAGATAGCCAATCAACTAATTTTCCAAATATGATTCTTTTAGATATAAATTTACCAAAAGTGGATGGTAAACAGGTATTGTCCTTTATTAAATCTACAGAGGAATTGAAACAGATTCCTGTAATTATGTTGACCACTTCACATGCTCAAAAAGACATTAATGAATCTTATTCTAATTATGCAAATTGTTATATTACAAAACCTGTTGATTTAGAAACCTTTTTTGGTCTTATACAGTGCATCCAAACACATTGGATTGATGTCGTAAAACTACCAACCAACAATTAATATTATCATTATAAATCATTTAAGATGAACACTACAATTCCATTAGATATACTTGTGATAGAAGACAATGAAATTCATTTATATCTTTTAGATCAATATCTAACATTTTCTTCTCTTAATATAGGGACTGTTCATAGGGCATCTTCAATTGAAAGTGCAATGGAATTACTAGAAACAAATAAACCTAATATTATTTTTCTTGACTTGTTTTTACCAGATAGCGATGGTCTTGAATCATATAGTATGATCCAATCTAAAATTAAAACTGCAGCTATTATTGTTATTTCTAGCCTTTCTGACATTAATATAACACTTGAAGCACTTGCATTAGGTGCTGAAGATTATTTAGTTAAAGGAGAATTTGATGAAAGAATACTAGAAAAGTCAGTTAGGTATAGTTTGGAAAGAAAAAAATCTGAATTAAAGTTACAGGCATCAGAAGAAAAATATAAACAAATATTCTATAATAATCCATCACCAATGTATATTTATGACATTGATTCTTTGAAAATTCTAGAATGTAATGATGCTGCAGTAAAAAAGTATCAATATTCAAGAGATGAGTTTGTTAGCTTAACAATTAAAGACCTTCTTCCTATTGATAGAAGAAATGCACTTCTCTTTGACGAGATAGATGAAAATTATGATTGGGTTTCAACCCCTTTATCACAAATAAAAAAGAATGGAGAGTTACTTTTAGTGGAAATGTCTTTTAATGACATTGAGATGAATGAGAAGAATGTTCGTCAAGTTCAGATTAATGACATTACCGAAAAAATTAAATTACAGGAAGCACTTGAGTCACAACAAGAGGAAAAGCAACGATCAATAACTGCTGCAACAATTAACGCTCAAGAAACTGAAAGGGCAGAACTTGGAAGGGAACTGCACGATAATATCAATCAGATTTTAGTAACTGCATTGTTATTTTTAGACAATGTAATTGTATCTCAAAAGATGGATTATGATAAATTAAAGTACATTAAAGAAATAATAGCTGAATCAATCAAAGAAATTAGAAAATTAACCAAAGGTCTAGTACCTCCTTCCTTAGATAACATTGGTTTGGTCGTGGCGTTAGATGGGATATTAAGCAATATTAAATCTTTAGAAAATATAAATATTAGTACTTCATTTGAAGAATTTTCAGAAGATATGATTTCAGAAGAATTAAAGTTAATGATATATCGAATAGCTCAAGAGCAACTAAATAATATTATTAAGCATTCACAAGCAACTATGGTAAATATTGCTCTTTATAAAAAGAATGGAAACTTAGAATTACAAATAAAAGATAATGGGAAGGGATACGATTTGTCCTCACAAAGAAATGGTGTGGGATTACAAAATATAAAAACTAGGGCAGCACTTCATCATGGTGAAGTATCAATTACATCAAGTATAAATAATGGATTTGAATTAATTGTTGATTTTCCTATTACAGCATAACTTAGTTAAGCCGTAATTAGATTATTTTCCTTTCTTTCTATCGTATTGACAACATTCATCAAGTTTTTGATAGGCTTCATTAGGTGCTGTTGCATCTTGAGTATCATAACCTGCATTTGCAATACTGCTTTGTATTTTCTTGGATGACGTCTTTGTCGCATCAAAGGAAACTGTGAGTATTTTAGTATCTACGTCCCATTTTGCGTCTGTCGCTCCTGCTTGTTTAGCTGCTTTTTGAATATGACTTCTGCATTGTGAACAATTACCGTACACTTTAATTTTTTCTGACTTCACACTTTGTGCATTCAATGTTGTAAGGCCTAAAACTAATGCTAGTACTAATATTATGTTTTTCATGATTTTATAATTTATTTGTGTTAGACTTGATTTATAAACTTTCTAAAGAAGAAACTACTCCAACAGTTCGTAATAATATTTGCAATTCTAATCTTATTGATAGGTGATTAATGTAAAACAAATCGTATTCCAACTTTTCAAGAGTTTCTTCTGGAGTTGCAGTTGGGTTATTTACCTGTGCCCAACCAGTTATTCCAGGTTTAATAATATGTCTTAATTTGTAAAAATTATTTTGATCGGCAAATTTATCTACAATATCACTTCTTTCAGGTCTAGGTCCAATTAAACTCATATCACCTCTTAAAACATTCCAAAGTTGAGGCAGTTCATCAATTTTAGTTTTTCTAAAAAACTTACCTAGTTTTGTAATTCTTTTATCTCCTCTTACTGTGTGTTCCTGATGCCCGTCAGGATTAAAAATCATCGTTCTAATTTTATAAAGTGTAAATATTTTTCCATTTAGTCCAACCCTTTCTTGGGTAAAGATAGCTGGACCTTTTGATGTTAATCTTGTAATAAGTGAAGCAATAAAAATAACAGGTAATAGCAATGGAAGTAATAAAAAAGCTAATGACCAATCCATTATCCGTTTAATAAGTAATATTCTTTTCTCAGGCAAATCTACCATTGAATAGACATCTAATTCGCTTACATCAGCATGCACCATCGGGCAACAAAATGTTGTTTTCTCATAAAATTCAACGATGTTTATTATTTTTCGATTTGAAATGTCATAAAACTGAGCTAAGCTTAGAAATTGATTTAATATTTTTTCGCCTACCCATTTATCAATTACTACATAGTCGTAATAATTCTTTTTTAAATATTTAATTAGTTTGATATCAACAGGACCAGTCCAAAAATTATAAGAATAGCATTTGTTGAATAAAGGTTTTCTTATTAATTGCTTAGCTAATATATCGGGATTAACAACAAGGCAGGTCTTCTTCTTTGCTTCACTATTGCGGGACTTCTTTTTTCCATACCAACTTCCTTCGTAAATGATTGTACGAAGATTATTTAAGTTATTATTAGTCTTTCTTACCGTTTCCAGAGTAAATATAATTTAGTGGTAAAAGTATATGTTTTATCTTATCATTACGCTTAAAATTAATTTCAAAATTCTAAATGAAGAAATTATTTGATTTAAGCTTGAAATTTTAAAATTAAATTAACTCATTTTCTTATTTTTTTATTAAAGTAGATATATTTAAATTATTTAACGCTGCCTATTAATAAATAATACTTTAATTCATGGATTGTAATTGATTTACAATCAGATTATAAGTTTCTTCATCTGAAAACAATTGAGGTATAAACTTCTCACCAATCACTTTCTCATACAATTCTATATATCTTTTGCTAATTGTGTCAATTCTTTCTTCACTCATCTCGGGAACCTTCTGCCCCTCTTTTCCCATAAAATCATTTTCAATAAGCCACTCCCTGACAAACTCCTTACTCAATTGTTTTTGTCTTTGCCCACGTATTTGTCTCTCTTCAAATCCGTCTGCATAAAAATATCTTGAACTGTCAGGCGTATGAATTTCGTCCATTAAATAAATTTCATTTCCTATTTTTCCAAATTCATATTTTGTATCTGCAAGAATCAAACCTTGTGCTTTTGCTAGCTGTTTCCCTTTTTCAAAAAGTGCAAGTGAATAATTTTCCAAAATCTCCCATTCTTCCACACTTGTCAATCCCTTTAAAAGGATTTCATCTTTGCTAATATCTTCGTCATGACCAATTGAAGCTTTTGTGGTTGGAGTAATTATCGGCGTATCAAAGAAATCATTTTCTTTCATCCCCTCAGGCATATTCACGCCACACAATGTTCTTTTTCCATTAAAATATGTTCTCCAAGAATGTCCTGTTAGATTTCCTCTAACTACCATTTCAATTTTAAAGGGAATACACTTTTTCCCAATCGAAACATTTGGTGCAGGAGTATTTAAAAGCCAATTTGGACAAATTGACCTAGTTTCATTAAGCATGTATGACGCAATCTGATTAAGCACCTGACCTTTGAAGGGAATAGGTTTTGGTAAAATAACATCAAAAGCTGAGATCCTATCACTTGCAATCATTACCAATAAATCATTCTGTATGGAATAGACCTCTCTTACTTTTCCACTATAAAAGGCAGTTTGATGTGGGAATGAAAAAATTGACATGGTGCAAAAGTAATGTTCCAATCAAAGCAAACCCTTATAAATATTGTATTTTTATAAAAAAATTACATATTTGTGAATATTTTCTTTCATAAATTGGATATTAAAATTGCAACGAGTAAAATTTATTTGTTTTGAAATATTATTGACTTGATTTATTCTAAAAAATAACGCAAATGAATTAAACAAAATAAGTTTAATTCCCATCAGGAACACAATTTAGTTGATAAAATTCCACCATATCCCAAACCTCAACCAAAGTCCTGTGTTTGGATAGTTAGCCAATTTGTAATTGTAATGATTAAAGCTAAATCCTTGCTGTGGATTGACTGTATTTAGGTTTTCTAGTCTAAAAAAGGCCTTAAAACTTTTAATTCTAAAATGGAAAAAGAAATTGATATCAGGTCGATTAGATAGAGTTGTATTGTTTTGATAAAAAAACTGACCTGTAAAGGGCGAGTAATCAGATGCTTTATAATTTGTCGTATATCTAGCCTCTAAACCAGTAGATAAAAATAGATTTGTGAAGAAATTTCCTTCAAATGCCAGTCTTTGCCTTGTTATTACCTGTGGAACATTAATTGGTGAATTTGCCGTTGCCTGTTGTAAATGTAGT
>CANCKV010000294.1 GCA_947378615.1 Chitinophagaceae bacterium
CAACAACTGAACCTTTTGTAGAGCTTCCAAACTGATGCAATTGGTAAGTTCCTGCAACTGCACTATAGTCCTTGCCCATCACTACCGAACTTTTTAAATTGGATGTAAGCCAAGCATAAGCCGCTTTATTAAGGCTGCCATCCTTACTAATCACGTCCTTTTTTACACGAATTCGTGGATAAACACTCATCACAGAAGCAGATAATTTAAACTTACTATCAGTAGTCTGTAATCCCATAATAGTAGATAGCCCGGGCTCATTGTCAGGGATATTCCGTAAAGTGGCGGCATAATTAAATGTACCATACCAAGCACGTGGACCACTAATATTTCTATCTATCACCGTATAGTTTTGTGGTAATGGAATAGGTTTTACATCGTTTCTGTACCATGCAATGTTTGGCCGTGCATCAAACCAATATCTAAGGTCGGGTTTGTCATAATCATGACCAAAATCCAACATCCAACGCAAGTATGGGTTTCCCGTGATACTTGCTACGGACTCTCCTCCACAAGGGCGGGCGAAGGGGTCATTCCATGTTTCTTTCCATGAAGGCACTGTCCAAAACTCACCTAGCCGTCCACTCGAAACGGGACCATACCATTCTGTTCTTTTCAATAGCTCAACACATTTTGTATCTCCTGTCACTTCGTAATAGCGAGTTAGAAATGAGGCATCAGCATCATGATAACCATGTGATTCGTTTTGATGGTCTTTATAGGCAATTGCTCCATCTGGATAAATATTTTTAGCCTGTATTTCCATTAGAAACTTCGCCTTTTTAAGCAAAGTGTCATCCTGCAAAAACAAACCAAAATTCACTAATTCAGCCGACAATGTAATATCAATATTTGCATAATCACCTAGCCTGTCCTTCGCTTTTCCATACATGATTCTTGCTCCGATTTTCATAGCCTCATTAAGTTTCAATCTTTGACTTGGAAATAATAGATTAGGAAACAATGCTACAAACTCTCGTAATGCACAACTTGCAGGGGCAATGGCGAAATCATCAAATATCAATTGTCCTGCTTTTATGTCTTTACCATTGACCATCGCATCCATGTAGGCCAAATACCTCCGTAAGAAACGTTTCAAAATTTCAGCATCCCCAAGCATTGGACTTGCAGGATTTACTAGTAGCCAAAAAAAAGCTTGCATTCTTGATGCTGTTGTTCTTGAACCATAAAGGCCGCCGAGTTCCTTAAATATGGGATTAGCGGGTGTAATCTTTCCCCAAACAATATCTTCTTTTTTCAATTCATCTTTAGCTCCTACCAACAAACGTTCAATATATGGATTACCAACTTTTACTTTAGGTTCCCGTAAGGCACTTATTTGGGAAACATTATTTGATTTAGAAACAAAAGTATTGGGTTCAATTTTTATGTTATTGGCTATATCAGCTAATAATACTGATGCTTCTGCTTGCAAGTTTGCCGACAAGTCATTTTCTGCCTGTTCAATTGCCAATTCAAACACTACCTTTTTCCATTTCTCTGCTTGACTGCTCTGTGGTAATGCAGCAACTTGCTTTTTCAATAAGGAAAGGCTATCCCCACTTGTACTTGCCAATGTCTTTCCAATGAACGCAAACAATAAAAATGCAATGACTGAAATCGTTTTTCTCATATAACTAAATTATTAATGGAGGATTGATTTAAAAATGTAGCAAAGGTTTATTTATTTATTGGTCATTTACTATTCCTATTGTTGCAAACTATAGTTAAACGGAGCTTAATTAAAAGTTTATCATATTATAATCGAGAAAATCCCTCCTTCCTGTAATTGTTCTTATTTCTCTTACTCAATTTGAATGTCCTATTCTTTAAATATTATTCTTTACAACTTCCTAATTTATATTGGTATATTTGGAAAAATTAATTTTATGCTTACAGCGATTAAAGGAATATATAAGGATGGTACAATCATTTTAAATGAGAAACCTCCTATTGACACGACAATGGAAGTGATTGTGACATTCACCCAAGAAATTAAAACAGCACCCAAAAATATAAGAAAGGCTGGTTTTGCAAAAGGCTTTTTCACTTATGTAGCTGAGGATTTTAATGAGCCCCTCGATGAACTAAAAGACTATATGTAATGGACTTTCTTTTAGATACCCACGCATTAATTTGGTTTTCTGAAGACAATAAACAGCTTTCTGTAAACGCTCGCTCAATAATAAATAATAATAGGAATAAAATTTTCTTATCAATTGTTTCCTTTTTTGAACTTGCCATTAAATTCAATGCAGGAAAACTTGATAGTAATTTATCACTTACAGATTTTTTTGTTTTGGCAAGTGATAGTTCAATTGTTGTACTTCCGATATCAGAAAAAGATCTTTCAAATTATCTTTTACTCCCCTTGTTTACAAACCATAAAGACCCTTTTGATAAACTTATCATTGCAACAGCAATGGAAGAACATCTTACCATTATTACTACAGACAAAAAGTTCATTCTCTACAAAGAACTTGTAGATATTATTTGGTGAGATTAAACCTTAACCCTTTTACCACAAGAACAATACCTACAACCTAATTCTTACGTTCCAAAATATGTATCTGTATCATTATCTTTCCAAGGATTCTGTTCTGGAAGGCGACCTGATTCTTCAGGAGTTGGCAGTTTCTTGCGATACTTATCCTTATATAATCCAATGTTATCAAACTTTATCTTTGGAAAGTTCTTAATCTTTTCAAATACAGGTGAGTTAACTTTCAGGCCTAAGTTGCCACCATTTGCATCCATAAATCCAGGGTCTTTGTCAGTCACAAAGTTTCCTTCTAAACGGATTAGATTAGTATCAACCTTGTTTTCCTTACCCATTTTGATGGAAGTAGCCTCTCCACTTTTAATCCAAACAACATTTCCACTAAACTTTGTTCGTAAAGGTAATTCAGGATGACTTTCTAACAAAGTAGGCATTTCGGGAAACGTTACACTCCACGGGGCTGATGTAGGATGAATGTCATTAATGCCTCCTAACAATTTTTTATTGGTAGCATAACCTCTGCCCTTACCACGGTCATCCATACCAAATACTGGTCCGGTATTCTTAATGAAGATATTATTTTGTATGGTATGGTCGGGGCCACTAGCAATCCAAACACCTGTTCTGTTACCTGCAAAGATGTTTCCATAAACAAAAGTTCCAGACGAACCATCATCAGGATTCACCCCTCCTACTGTGTTATGTATAAAATTATATCTAATGACTACGCCTCGAATCGTCCAATCCAACCAAGAATAAAATGCACCCACATCTGCCGAAGCATAAGCACAACGATGGATTTCATTGTACTCAAAAACATTCTTTTGTCCGGCAAACAATACACCATCTCTAGGTGCGTGATGAATGAGATTATGTGCAACATAAATACCCACCGCATCCTGATTTTTATTATCAGAATACAAATCAACGGCAGCAGAATATTGAGATTTCAATGCCCCATAATCATGCAAGTGATTATTGATAACGTAATTGCCCGATTCCGTTAATTGTTTTTTATTGCCTCCAGAAATGACGACACATCCTCTCCCCAAACCATACATATCACAGCTTTGAATACCGCTATTGTAGCCATCTAATACGACCCCTCTCCCACCGAGATTGCGAAAAGTGCACCCTGCCACAAGATTCAGGTTACTCTTTGTAAAAACCATTCCGTCGCCAAGGGATGCTTCAAGTTTGAGACCGATAAAAGCAATATTTGAAACATTATTGGCAGTAATGATAGGTTGTTCCATCTGTGAAACCATTATATCTGCATTATTGATATCGGAAGGTGGCCAGAAATAAACAATGCCTGTATTGAAATCAATCGCCCATTCTCCCGGTTTGGTGATCTCTTCCAAAAGATTTATTGCATACCATTGTTCCTTTCCAGAACCCTTCGGGCGATTATACTTACTGCCAATTCCTGCTTGTAATCCCGCTTTGAAAGTAATTTGTTTGGTTGTCTTATCAATATTAGACACTTTTATGGCAGGGTTTTCCCAACCTACCCGCCAAAACCCTTTTAGCCAGATATTATTATTTCCAGCCCACCTAACGGGTACACTATCCTGATAAATGAAGGCACCCGGGGTCTTATTATCTCCTACAGTTACCACTTCTTTCATAGTCGTGTAACCATCATCAGGCCATCTCGACAAAGGCAATCTTTTTCCATTGAAAAACAACTCAAAGATGCCTCCACCATCACTGAATACATCGGGAAAATTGGCTGTATGGTTAATTCCCAAAGCCTTTGTATCAAACTGAAATACCTTTCCTTTTGCCAACGGATTAATCCTAGCAATAATCGTGGGATTAGAAACGGGTTGAATCTCCTTAGCTGTCAACTTTCTTCCTCCTAGCAAACGTACATCCTCGTCTTTCCAAGCCCTGTAAACCACAGGAGAGCCTTCCGTTCCTCCATCATCAGCTGTTAATTCAAAAGATTTATCCAATGAATAAATACCACTCATCAGATTAATGGCAATTCCACCCTTTTGAAGATGTTTATGTTTAAGTTTCCTTACTTCTTCTCTTGCCCGTTCCAAAGTAAGAAAAGGGCCATCTTTACCAACAATCAATCCCTTATTTCCACTCCAAGAATCATTGCCCGAAGGGGAAACAAACAATTGTATGGGACATCTATCTGCATCAATGTCTATTTGCTTGAAGTTTGGGGTATAAGTAATGGGTGTAAATGGTTGAGTGAAAGCAGTGAAAAAATGACTCATTATCACTAAAATCAGAATTATTCTTTTTATCATTACTCTACAAATTACATTTTTATTAAAAAAAGACTTATTTACCAATAAAGCTATCTTAAGGTTAACAAGTAAGGTCAGAATCAAACATATCTCATACAGATATAATCAGCAAGAAAAAGTTTAAAAGTAAATGATATAAAGAGATTTGTCACTTATAATTGTTGGTGCTTTTTTAAGTTAGTACACTTAAAATAAGAAATAATAATCCATCATTCATCCCTCATTTTAAAACACTTTCACCACTAAATTGGCTTTTATTTGGGCATCAGCGTTAAATATGTTCAGATAGGTTTGCTTTGTGGGATCGCCAAGTTCGGTTAATAGGATTATGTTTGTAC
>CANCKV010000295.1 GCA_947378615.1 Chitinophagaceae bacterium
TTTATTTTATCAATATTATAGCATTTTCAGACATACTATCATTCGCAATATTGAAGGGTATTACATCGGTTGTAAATGACACGGTCTTCCCTTTTTGGGCCCTCCACCTTCTGAAATCAATTTACATGAAGGAGGTAATTTTAAATAAACAGTAGGCTCTGCTTTTGTACTATCAGCATCAAATCCTGCATTATTTATCGCAGTTCGAATTTCATCTATTGAAACCCTATCGGGCAAAAATTGAACTTTTATTTCTCCTGACAAAAGGTTGTAAGATTTTGAAAGCATACCGTTTTGCCAATTTTGATTATTCTCTTCAACTAAATATTTATCTAACAATTCTTTACACTCCCAACAATGTAAATTAGAAGAATATATGGTAATTCTCTGTGGCTTTGCAGCCATTACTTGTGCTCTGCTGCTATTTATAAAGGGAAATGCAAGTATAAAAAACACTATTACGAACTTTCTCATAAACTTGTTTATTAATGAAATTCTTTTTAAATTTGTATCTGAATTACAAGTTAATGCCCCAAACAGAAGGATTCTTACTCCATTCCTTCAAAATCTTTTCTGAATCAGTACTTATTGTACCTTTTTCTAACCCTAGATTTATAAGCGTTTGATAATCGCTGAGAGATATCAATGGAACATTTGCTTTTTCAAATGCATCTTTCGCCTCATCAAATCCATAATTAAAAATTGATACCATTGCAATAACCTCTATTCCAGAATTTCGTAAGACTTCTACTACTTGTAAACTACTTTTTCCGGTAGAGATCAAATCTTCAATAACAACAACCTTTTGTCCAACAGTAAATGCGCCTTCAATTTGATTTCCTAATCCATGTTCTTTGGGTTTAGGTCTGACATAAATAAATGGTAATTTTAATTGATCTGCTGCCATCACGCCCCAAGGTATTCCCGCTGTAGCTACTCCGACTAATGCATCGACATCAGGATATTGAGAAAAAATTACACTGCACAACTCACTTTTTATAAATTCTCTTACATACGGGAAAGACAATACTTTTCTGTTATCACAATAAATAGGACTTTTCCATCCACTTGCCCAAGTGAATGGATTTTCAGGACTTAACTTGACTGCATTTATTTGTAAAAGCTTCTCAGCTACTGTTTTCTTATTTGTCATTTTGCGAAAGTATAGCCTATTTTCTGAATACACTCATTTATTAAACTTATTGGAATCATTTTTGTTTATTTTTACATTATGAGTAAACCTATTATTAGAGCGGCAGGTGGTTTGGTTTGGAATGAAAACAACGAACTACTAATGATTTTTAGACAAGACAAGTGGGATTTGCCAAAAGGGAAAATTGATGAAGGTGAAACTTTAGAAGCCTGCGCAATTAGAGAAGTACAAGAAGAAACTGGTTTAAAGGAAGTAGAAATTGGAGTTTTTATTGGACTTACCCAACATGAATATTTTGACAAATATCTACAAACGGAAGTGATCAAGGAAAGTCATTGGTTTTCGATGAAGTCGAACAGTAGCGAAATACTTATTCCACAAACTGAAGAACAAATTACAGAAATTAAATGGGTTCCGACAAATTCGATTAACGCTCATTTAAAGAATAGCTACTTGAATATTGAGTTGATAATCAAACATTACTTTAATAACCTTGAACAAGTTGAAAAATAGGGCTAATTTAATAGCTCAATTAACTAAACTTTTAATCTAGATTTTCAACTCTCTGTTAATAATGTCATCAGATAATGGTATCAAATAGTTTACATGTCTCCAGGATAATTTATCAATATATTTTTTTTAGTTTCTTTCGGGTATAAATATCCATTACTTGCCAAATGCAAATTTTTAATTCTTTGTTATTTCTAATAGCTAATTGCCATTATACATTAATAGAATATTAAGTAGAAGCATTGATTGAAAATAGTATTTGAAGGAATTAAAATGAGAGGTATAAATGAAGAGATAAAGCCACATATAAATAACTTAGATTTATTAATGTATTTTAATAAAAAACAGCTAAAATAAATTTGTAATGAAGGCAGAATATAGGAATGTATTACAAGATAAGGAACAGTCATTACGGGTGTTTGTATTTAAGGAAAAGGAATTTCCTGCAGCTTGGCATTCTCATCCACAATATGAATTGACTTATATTGCAAGTAGTAGCGGCATGCGATATGTAGGAGATAGTATTCACAATTTCAGTGCAGGTGATTTTGTATTGGTCGGCGCTAACTTACCCCATTCATGGAAGACTGTAGGGGAACAGATTTCACCTGTTATTGCTGTTATTTCTCAGTTTAGTGAAGAGCTATTAGGAAATAATTGGTTAGAGAAAGCTGAATTTTATTCAATAAAGAAATTGCTATTACAATCTTCCAGGGGCATCAAGTTTTCACCGGAAACAGTAGAAGAACTTAAAGAAAAACTCCTTTTATTACCAATACAACCTCCATTCGAAAAGCTAATCAGCTTAATCAATATCTTAAATGTATTATCACAAAAGAAGGATTATATCCTTTTATCATCCTCGAGTTTTAGCGCAAATATCACTCAAGAGGATAGCAAAAGAATTGGAATCATTCAAACTTATGTTAAGAATCATGTTCAATCGAAAATTACGATTGAAGAAGTTGCAGGTTTGATAGGATTGACAGAAGTATCCTTTTGTAGATATTTTAAAAGAGTTCATAACAAGTCGTTCATTACTTTTTTGAATGAGTATAAGATTGCACTTGCCTGTAAGTTATTGATAGAAACAGACCAAACAGTGAGTGAAATAGGGTATGAATGTGGTTTTAACAGTATTAGCTTATTACATAGATTATTCAATAGGACCATTAAAATGACCCCATTAGAATATAGGAATAGTTATCATTCGATACCGACAAAACTTATAAATGGAGTTGTAGGATGATTTATAAGGAATTTAAGAAATGTTAAGAAGAACTAGGGTCATTTTGCACCCAAGCTTAAGTTATCTACAATACTTTCTTGTTATTACTAAGAAATCTCACTAACTAATATTTTCTTCATCTAATGAAATCTGCCTGATTCATTTTGGAGTAGTGTTGATGAGATTAATGTGAGAATGATAACCATCAAATCGATTTCTACAAAATATTAGGGAGAAAAGAATCAAGAAGAAATGGAGGCTCACTCCCTGTTTTTTGTGTTTATTCAATCAACTTTTCATCTGTTAACCTACTTTGTAAATCAAAACATGTTTATAAAAGCAACTATTTATATTGATAAGATGTATGAAATTGAACACTAAAAGTGCATTGCCTTCATCAAGGAATTTCAAATATTGTTAGTTATTGAGGCTTACAAAACCGGACTTCATTCCGATTAAAGGGATAATTGAAGCAGACATTGTAATTAATGGGTGAGATTGTACAGGTTAGCGATATAAATTCTTCTAAATAAAAAGCAATGTCGTTAAGTTAAAAATGGGAGCTTTATAATATAATAGCCACCCTTTTTTAATTTCTTACTGTTTTTAGACGATTCCTTGTTGTTTTCAAATGATTCCTTACAGTTATTTAGCGATTCCTTACACCTTTTTGATGAGTCCTTAGATAAAAAATACGTAAGCATCATCATGTTGTTACATTCCTTAGACTTTTCTGATGATTCCTTACACCTTTTTGATGATTCCTTAGATAAAAAACACGTAAGCAACATCATGTTGGTACATTCCTTAGACTTTTCTAATGACCTCTTAGGCTTTTCTGATACCCCCTTAGACTTTTCTGATGATTCCTTACATGAATTTAGTGGTAGCTAACAACTTTTTTATGAAGCGTTACATAAGTAAGGTACTGACCTTAATGTTTTCTGATGATTCCTTACATGAATCTAGTGGTAACAATTCATAATTACACTATTTTAAGTACTCTCATCAGTTAATGAATCATATTACCGACGTAAATACTAGATTTGTTTCAAAATATCAATTGATGTTCACTTCTAAAATATTTATTTCTTTAAATAAATCAATGCTACTAATACAGTCAATACTATGTATTACCTTAATGTTTTTTTGCTTTTTGTTCAGTAATGCTCAAAAAATAGTCGACACAACTGAATTTCATAGTATTAACTTTTCGTCAATTAAATATGAAAATATAGATACAAGTTCCTATGCCGAATGGGTGGATGGCATAGAGTCTAGAATTTTTCAAGCAGATAAGAAAAACAAAAGGCCTGAATGGGTAATTTGGACAGACAAAACTGAGATTGGAAATATTGCAATCCGATATGGTAATTCTAAAACATTGAGTCCGCGACATTTGCGTTTTGGCTTTTATAAACCCATTATTGTGGGTAGTATTTTTACTGAGAGTGGCGGTTGTCCAAGTATCCTAAAACAGGGTATCCCATATCCGGGAGACCTGAATGATGAAACACAATGGATAAAGGCAAAAAGATTAATCAATGGTGAAGTCACTGTCAAGGAAGCACTCTCCAATGTATATTCAATTTGGGTTTTTCCTGCAGGCACTCTAACGAGAGCAATACGATTTTCTCACCAACCTATCATCACTGATGATAACTATGCAGGAATGCTTTCTGGATTATTCGTTTCTGAAAAGAGGTTCTTTAATATTGCAAATCAAGCTCAAATTAGAACATCTACCAATACACAACATCTTACTTTGTTAACTAATGAAAGAAATGATAGTTGGATGGCATGGGATAATAGCGGTCATTTTGATAATAAATCGGGTGTTGTTCCAATAATATCCAAAGATAATCCTGAGTGGATTATCTTAAAATGGCCACACCCTGTTAGTCTGTGTGGATTAGCGGCTATTGCGACTGGATTCAGTACCTCAGATGTACAATATTATTCAGGCAC
The DNA here is from genome assembly GCA_947378615.1 of Chitinophagaceae bacterium. GTDB lineage: Bacteria > Bacteroidota > Bacteroidia > Chitinophagales > Chitinophagaceae > Parasediminibacterium. Next base: position 4,860 of record CANCKV010000295.1, read on the forward strand.
CACTAATGGAAAAATTGATTTCAATAATGAATCTAATTGGCAAACTATTAAAAAGTATAATGGGATAATGGCTGATTTTTATCAATTTCGACCGAATATTCTAGAATTTGGTCAGACAATCCTCACAACAGCAGTGAGACTGAAAATAACTTCATCTATTAAAAATAGTGGATACCTGAAAACAGAAACAAGAGGAGGGAGACGTATCTTTCTCGGAGAATTAATGGCATTACAACCACTTGGAAATG
>CANCKV010000296.1 GCA_947378615.1 Chitinophagaceae bacterium
CTTCGTCAATATTTTTGCAAATATCCGTACCCTCCTCCACAACAGCCTGATGCATTTCAGCCTTTACTTTATCTTTCAAAAGTTTCTGACCTTCTATAACTATCTTTTGTTCGTGACTTTTTAATTCCCTTGTTTTTGGGTCAAGTACCATGTACTCTTCTTCTATTCCAATGGAAAAACTGCTGAAATTGAGCTTACTCATAATTGGTATTTGTTTGTAACTATTCAGAATATTTTACAACGAGTCTATAAAAAAACAAAGAACACAAAATATTTCAATTACAGGGGTTATAAATTAACCTACTATCCAAGTATTCCCTTCTCAAACCAAATGAATGAAATTAAAACATTTGTCCTAATAAACTTCTAGACCATGCAATTTTACAATAAATATGATGGAAAAGTTGATTTATCTAATGTAGTTAACAAAAAAGGATTAAATCGTTTGATTTTTGAAAGAATAGAACAATAAATGTTTTTTCGATGCGGGAGGACACGCTGCGTGGCAGTCAGTCGGGTTTCGGGTGTCCTCGAAACTCTTTTATTCACTCTTAGAATACAAATATTTGTATGTGAAAACGTTTTATATTGTTTAAATATTTACGTTTGTCCTGTTTTTAATTTAACTCTTTAAAAGTGCCGAGTTCTCTTATGAAAAAATCTTTTTTATTGCTGACATTTGTCTGTTTAATTCATTTGTTTTCTTTCGCTCAAAAGGTCATTAATAACCCAAGTTACGGTTCTTCGCTAACTAGTTATATCAAAATTGCTCAGATAGAGTTGAGTGATACAGCAACTATTCTACATTTCAAGGTGAATTATAGGCCTGGCAACTGGATTCAGATAGATACTAATAGCTATATCTTGCCTTCAGGCAGCCAAACTAAATTGTCGATGAAGGGTACAAGGGGTTTATTAGTTGGATGTAATCATAAATGGACAATGCCTGATAGTGGAGTTGTTCATTATACCTTAATTTATCCACCTTTAGAAGCTTCAGTTAAGAAGTTTGACTTTATTGAGAATGAAGGTTCTGATTGGAAAATATTTGATATAGCTATAGCTCCCAAAAAAACAATCCTTCCTGAACCGTTAATGGGGAATTGGATGGAAAATAATAGTGGTAGTAAATGGATACTTGGTTTGTATGACAGTGTTGCCATCTATAAAAATAAGATTTGGCATTATGGAAAGGTTGTTTATCAGAATGCCGAATATCAACTAACACTCCTTTCTGCAGGTTCAACAGTTACATTGTACTTAAAGGGTGATGAATCGGGAAATTGTTATTTTGGTGAGTCATCAATAAAGAAAGTGGAATGTACTCACAAAATGATTGGCATTTCCAATCATCGGAGCTATTCAATTGATAGCGATTTTCCAACTCCTTTCTTTAAAAATGGTGTTGCTACCATTAAGGGCTATATCAATGGTTATAATTCTAGGACTTTGATACCCACATCCGAATTCAGTACGCCTTTTGATGGAACAATCGTATATGTCAAGGCAAATGACGATGGTACATTCGAAACAAAAGTTCCAGTTTTACATCCGGGAATTTATCAGTTTATGTTGCCTCGGATACGAAAATCTGATTTTACCTTAGTGCCCATGTATGTTGAAGCGGGTAAGGAAATTATCTGTTTCTTTGATATGGATAAAAACAATACTGCCATTGGGTTTACCCCTGATTTATCGACCTCCTCCTTGTTTATGGGAGATAATGGGGAAGTGAATAATGAATTATTTCAGTCAACACAAAGCCCTAGGCTGACTGATACTGTTTCATCAATTTATGCTGATATTATTAAATTTCAACAACATCATCTTGAACTAAAGAAAGCTAATGATGCAAAGGTGTTGACCTTGATGTCAACTAATGCAATTAGTGAAAAGACAGCAAGGATATTGCATGCAAATAATACAGTCAATTACTGTTATAGTTTATTGATGTATAATGCTTCTCGTGAGTTTATCTACAAAAGAGATAAACACATAACTAATTACAGTAAGACCTATTTAGAGCCAGTGACGCTAGGATTTCCATATTTGAATCCAATCAAAGCTGCATTGAATGATACTTTTTGTCAGACAAGTAAGATGTTTAGTTCCTTGCTGAATAGTTTGAAAACGATGCCTGAAGCCAAGAAGCCTGATTATTCACTTACTAGTATCATGAATGAAATGAGAAGAAGAGGTACTGTCTTTAATGAAGACGAGAATACATTGTATAATGGGCTAATTGCCATGAAACAACCCGATAATAATGCAACAGATAGTTTTGAGATTTATGAAAAACTTACCAAGAAATTTAAGAGTAAATATGAAAATACGATTGATGACATTGCAAGGGAACTTCAAACGTTAACCACCGAACAATATCTAAAGCGATACTTTGGATATCCCGATTTTATTACCGATTATTATACCCTAAGTGACAATATTACAAAAATAAAGACCCAAAGTACATCGTTAGAAGCAAGGGAATTGAAGGAGATTCGCAAGAAAATGAGCAATCCTGCCTTTGCAGACTTTTTGGAAGAATTTAATAAGGTAGCAATTAAGCCTGTTAAACAGAATGAAGGTGCCGTCTTCAAGAGTACTCCATATATGTCGGGTGATGATGCATTTGAGTCTTTTATAGCACAATACAAGGGTAAAGTTATTTTTCTTGATTTTTGGGAAACATGGTGCATGCCTTGCAAAATGGGGATGGCACAGATTGCACCTTTAAAGGAAGAGTTAAAGGATAGTAATGTAGTTTTTGTTTGTGTTGCTAGTCAGAGTTCGCCAAAAGATACTTGGAATGTATTGACAAAAGGAATCAGGGCAGAACATTATCGATTGAGTCAATCTGAATATTATCCATTATATCAAAGGTTTAGTATCAAAACAATTCCGAGGTATGTTTTGATTAGTAAGGATGGAAGAATCGTAAACAGTGATGTAGGACATAAACCGAATGACGAACTAAAGAGAATGATTTTGAAGTTGATAAAAGAATAATACAGTGATTATATTTCAAAAATAAAGTCTATTAATCAATTCTTTTGTCAAAGGGGGTATAACATTTTTTTGCTTAAAGAGGTTAGTGGAGACACGAACCTTGGCAGAAAGAATAATACAGAGATTGTATTTCAAAAATAAAGTCTATTAATCAATTCTTTTGTCAAACAGGAAATTGTTGTATTAATAATTTGTTTCACAATCTACGTCTATAAAATTTAATGCATCAGTAGGCGACAAATCCGCTCTTGTCATCAGCAGTAAGGTATATACATTGGTAGATTCGAAGGTTTCGGTTCCAGTTTTAAGGGTTTTACTTGTGGAGTTATCGTAGATGGTGTAATTGTAGGTACCTGACGTAATGTAATCAAATGTAGTAAAGTATCCATAACTCTGGAAATCGAGAAAGTTCCTTGCTGTGTAGGTTAACGACGAAATACCTGCAGATTGAATTCGGAAGTTTATGTAGGTGAAATATGCCTGAGTTCGGAAGTCTAGCAACCTGATAGCAGATTTACCACCTGCCGGTTTAGTGAAATTATCAGGTACAATTGCTATTTTCCAATTGTAACCCACCCTATATATAAAACATGAATAATAATTTCCTGCCAGTAAATCGACACCCACATTTACTCGAGTCGTATCACCACCGAATTTTACAACAATTGTATTCGTTCCTATTTTAGCCGTTTTATACCTAGTTGGATACCATTGTTTGACAGAGGAATCAATAGCTACATTGTTTAGGGTTACATAGACAGGTCCATAATCCATCACATTGAAAATTTTAATCATCGGAGGAACAGTACTAGTTGTACCTGTTGTTGTACTAGTCGTATCGGTAGTAGAAGTACTTGTAGTATCTACTTGTTTATAACAAGAAGAAAATAATGTAGCAATGACTAATCCTAATATCAATTGTTTCATAAATGTAATCATTCAGTAGTTTAATAATTTAATTGGGGATATCAATAATGTTGTACTTACTTCCCAAACAACCCAAATCACTTTTGACAGTCAATGTTACAGTGTCTTTCTGTAAAGTGCTGTTTTTAGTATAGGTATGTGTAAGATAATAATCTGCCGTATCAACGGGTGCACTCCCATCCCCAAAAGTCCAATGGTAATTTTTAATTATTCCTGAAGAAACTTTAGAAGTAAATGCATTAAAGGCAAACGTTACAACTTTAGTGCCTAAATCTTTTTGTTGTAGGGTGAAATCAGCAGTAGGGATTGGAATGGTAGGGAATTTAATTGTCTTTGTCAGTTGTGCAATTACTGTGTTGTTTATTCCAGTATCTATTTTAACCAAAACGTCATAACTCGGATTTGAAAATTTATATGTATTACTTGTCGTAGGAGTTGTTGTTTTTTGGGAGGTGCCATCACCAAAATACCATTCATAAGTTGCATTTGAAGGAATATTTGTTCCTGCTACAGTATAAGATACGACGATGTTTGAAGTCGCACAAGGTGTTACAAATGTTGGAGTAAGAGTCAATTTATATTTATTACTATCTATTTGAGCATGCCAATTAGAGGTGTCACCGGTTGGACTAATTGGTGTATAAGTAGCTTTGCTTGGATTGCTTGTGCCACCACCACTATAGGTTGTAGTGGTGGAAGTAGAGGAAGTATTACCCATATCAACTTGTCGTGTACAACCAATCATCATGTTGAGATATAGTGTAAACAATAAAATGACAAGTATAAATTTCATATTAATATTTGTAACCAAGTTTAAATTAAACCGACATTTTATGTATAGTTTATTGTAAATGTAATTAAATACGCAATAATACTCTTTCAAATGTGGATATAATTCCAATTTCAATGGTACTTGTTCTAAGAATTGAATAAAACTTAGTTGAAAATGTAGGGGAAGGGAAGATAATCCAATGTCATTAATTTAAGGAACGGCTGTCAGGTTGAGGCAGTAATTAGAGGTTCTCAAGTTTTTTGAGATGACATCGCATACTCTCCGAAAATCAGAGTGACTGTCAAGCTGAGCCCGTCGAAGCCCTAAGCAGCTTAAACTTTCATCATTGATTTTCAAACAAAAAACTACTTTTCATTAGCAGCTTGTCGAAACCGGGAT
>CANCKV010000297.1 GCA_947378615.1 Chitinophagaceae bacterium
ATCTTTTCATATCGCTTTTTGTTTGGCTTGATTCTTATTTTGTTTCTAAAAGAAATCAAAGGTGACAGCAATAGTTCATGCCACCAAAAGAAATATGGGTTTATTCAATAAAACTTTTGTTTTGGGGAGGCTTATGGACATAAAGAGAAAGAAAGGTGACACAATAAAAATATTTAGGAAAATAAAATGGAAGATTTGTTGAGAAAATAAATATTTTGGAAAAATAATCATGAAAAATTGGCATTTTTAATATCCTTAAAAGCTTAACATCATTCATGATTCAAGCTTTTTATTCGAAAAATCCAAGAGGGATGAAATGAATTGTTTCAGCCATTAATAAAATGAAGTAAATCCTGTGAGGGATGACATAGAAGGAGAAGGGGTTTATTTACAAACTTCCCGAAAGCTATAAGCTTTCGGGAAGTTGTAATATATTTACCACCAAAATTGATTTATGAAGTTATCCCCGATGAATATAAAAGATGCAACACGGCATCTGTTGAGAGAAAAACCTGTGAGAGATAAGTTTGATGCTTTTAAAACCAACCTAATTGAACTATTAGATAAACTTAAAGACCTTGAAAATTTACCTAAACAAGAATCCGAGGAACACTTAAAAAATGACATTCGTGACTTTTTATTAAATACCTATTATAAAGGACGTAATGTTGTTAATACCAATCAAAAAAAAGACCTTGCTATCTATTTAGATAATACAGTAACTAGTAATGTAGGTGTTGTAATTGAGGCTAAAAGACCAACATCAATGGAGATGGTTAGTCTTGAAAATGCTAATAAGAAAGCGATGCATGAATCTATCCTATATTATATGGATGAACGCATGAAGGAATCACCAAATAATGAAATAAAAAAACTCATCATCACCAATATTAATGAATGGTATATAATAGATGCCAATGAATTTGACCAACATATTTATCCTGATTTTAAGAAATTATATGAATTAACTAAAAAAGATAAAAAAGACAACGAGTTCTTTTACGAAGAAGCAAGGAAGAAGTTAGAGACTATTACTTACGAGATGCCTTGTGTAAAATTTGATTTGACAGAATATCGGGATAAACTAAAAAGTAAATCAAAGAATGCGGAAGTTGATTTAGTGGCTTTATACAAAATATTTTCTCCCAATTTTTTACTAAAGGAACGGGTTGTAAATGATAGTAATAGTCTAGACCCACAGTTTTACATCGAGTTGCTAGATATAATAGGATTGGCAGAAACGGATGATGCAGGAAAGAAGGTCATTCAACGAAAAAAGGTAGAAGCTAGAAATTCAGGAAGTATATTGGAGGACACTATCCTACAATTAGATAGTCTTGACAAGATTAGCCGATTGGAAAAGCCTGACCTTTTTGGCAGTACTTATCAGGAAAGATTATTCAACGTTGCACTTGAATTGTGTATTACTTGGATTAATCGGATACTATTTCTAAAATTATTGGAATCACAGATTATATCGTACCAAAATCCAGAACTTACATTACTTCCTTTTCAATTTTTAAACTCAACTAAGATTAGGAGTTATGACGATTTGAATGGTTTGTTCTTTCAGGTGCTTGCTAAAAAGCATCAAGATAGAAGCCCTGAAATGAAAAAGGCTTTTGAAAAAGTACCCTATCTGAATAGTTCCTTATTTGAACCAACAGAAATAGAACATGCCACCCTTTTTATTAGCAATCTTCAAGGCAATAAACAGATTCCTGTTTCTTCAAATACAAAAATTTTAAATGAGGTTGGTAAAAAACAAACAGGTAGCCTAAATACACTTGATTATCTCTTTAAGTTTCTAAATGCATACGACTTTAGTACAGACAGTGGCGAAGAAGTACAGGAAGTAAATCGGACGTTGATGAATGCCTCGGTTCTTGGTTTGATATTCGAAAAAATAAATGGCTACAAAGATGGTGCAGTGTTTACGCCTTCGTTTGTGACGATGTATATGTGTAGGGAAACTATCAGAAGAACAGTGGTGCAAAAATTTAATGAGGTAAAGAAATGGAATTGCAAAACATTTGAGGAACTAAAAGTCTGGATACAATACAGGGACAATGATGCTAGAAAAGAGGCTAACAAAATTATTAATAGTATTAAACTATGCGACCCTTCTGTTGGGTCGGGGCATTATTTGGTTTCTGCGTTAAATGAAATACTTTCCATAAAGTATGACCTAAATATTATGCAGTTTCATACTACTCATGAATTGATACTCGACCATAGCTTTACTGTAATGGATGACGAATTAATCGTAACTAATTTAGATTCTGGAAATCGGTTTAAATACAATCCTATCAATCCAAAAAGCCAAAGGATACAAGAGACGCTATTTCACGAAAAGCAAACTATCATAGAAAACTGCCTTTTTGGAGTGGATATAAACCCAAATTCTGTAAAGATTTGCAGACTAAGGCTTTGGATAGAATTATTGAAGAATGCCTATTACAAAACGCCAACGGAATTGGAAACACTGCCAAATATTGACATCAATATCAAATGTGGCAACTCACTTGTTAGTAGATTCTCAATAGATGCGGATATAAGTCAGGCATTGAAAAAAAGTAAATACTCAATAGATAGCTACCGTGATGCAGTGGACACCTATCGCAATGCGACGAGCAAGGAAGAAAAAAGGGAAATGGAAAGGCTAATAACCTTGATAAAAACAGATTTTAAAAGTGAAATATCCAAGAATGACCCAAAAGTAAAAAAACTATATAAACTATCAGGAGACTTACTTTTCTTGACGAATCAGACCTCCCTTTTTGAAAAAACAAAGAAAGAAAAGGCAGATTGGAATAAAAAAGTAAAGCAGTTGACGGATGAAATAGAAAAGCTTGAAAACGAAATTGAAGAGATAAAAGGAAACAAGATTTATGAAAATGCCTTTGAGTGGCGATTTGAGTTTCCGGAAGTATTAAATGAAAAAGGAGATTTTGTTGGATTTGATATTGTTATTGGAAATCCACCTTACATACGACACGAAGAAATAAAACAGTTAAAGCCACAATTAGAAAAAGATTTTAAGGTATTTAATACTACTGCAGATATTCTCACATATTTCTTTGAATTAGGATATAAAATTTTGAAGCAACAAAGTAGGTTATCATTTATCGTTTCAAATAAATTTTTCAAGGCAAGTTATGGTGAAAATCTTCGTTTGTTTTTGATTGAGAATACTCAATTAGAACATATAATTGATTTTGATAAGTATAACGTATTTGACGAGGCAACAGTTAAGTCCGTAATTATAGGTGTTAAAAAAGAAAAGGTTTTAGGTACATTTAATTATATTGATATACTCGAAAAACCAAGTGATTTGAGTAGAATTATCCTTGAAAAAGGCAAACAATTTAGTCAGGAACAATTTAATGCTACACAATGGATTTTTCAAAGTGATGAAAAATGGGATATATATAAGAAGATAAATAAATATGGAACTGCATTATCTGAATGGGATATTAAAATAAATTTTGGTGTAAAAACTGGCTTTAATGAAGCATTTTTAATAGATGAAAATACAAAGAATAGATTAATTGAAGAGGATAAAAGGGCTGACGAAATCATTAAACCACTATTTAGAGGGCGTGAAATAGATAAATATTATTCAAAGCCATCAAATTCATATTTGATAGGTACATATCCTTCTTTGAAATTAAATATTGAAGCATATCCATCTATAAAAAAACATCTTTTATCTTTTGGAAAAGAAAAGTTAGAACAATCAGGGAATACTGGATCAAGAAAAAAGACCTCAAATAAATGGTTTGAAACGCAGGATACAATTGCGTTTTGGAAAGATTTAAGTCTGCCCAAAATAATATGGAAAAGGATAGGGTCTAAAATCAGATTTTGTTATGACGAGTCAGGATTTTGTACTTTGGATAGCACTTGTATTGCTACAGGGAAACATCTAAAATACTTAGTTGGATTACTGAACTCAAAGTTGATTGAGCATGAATTAAATAGATTTTCTCCTAAGACAGGAACGGGAGATTTGATAATAAGTGTACAAGCATTAGCACCTTTGCAAATTCCGATTCCAAGTGAGGACGTTGAAAATGAAATAAATAGTTTGGTTGACAAGATTATTTTAGCTAAAAAACTAAATGAAAGTACGGTTGATTTGGAAGCAGAAATAGACGAAATGGTCTATAAGCTATATGACTTGACGGGGGAAGAGATAGAGATAATAAGAGGGGTTTCGAAATAGATTTCAACTAGCGCAGGAATGTTAAGATAAGCTACGAGAATTAGGTGCTATTTCTTACCAAACAGGCAATAAAAATGGTAATTGAAGAGGGAGTGGAAAAGACGATGGGAATGATGAAATAAATTGAATAAAAAATTATGATACAGCAAACCCAAATAATAAATGATGTTCAGCTAATTCTTAGAGAGGCTCAACATACTGTTTACCAAAGCATTAATAAAGCTATGGTTCAGGCATATTGGTTGGTAGGCAAAAGAATTATTGAAGAGGAACAACATGGCAAAGCAAAAGCAGGCTATGGGAAAGGGTTGTTAAAAAAGCTTTCAGAAGAACTTGGGAAAGAATTTGGAAAAGGATTCTCTGTAGATAATTTGGAAAAAATGCGGTTGTTTTATTTGCAGTATTTAATTCAACAGACAGTGTCTGTTAAATTGGATGATACATTAATTTCCGAGACACTGTCTCGGAAATTACAAATACCTGAATTTAAACTTAGTTGGTCGCATTATCAAATGTTAATCCGCATAGAAGATAAAGAGGAACGTGCCTTTTATGAAATTGAAGCCATTCAAAATAACTGGAGTTTAAGAGAATTGAAAAGGCAGTTTGATAGTGCCTTGTATATGCGATTGGCTTTGAGTACGGATAAAGAAGGGCAACTTAGATTGGCAAATGAAGGGCAGATTATTGAAACGGCGAAGGATTCCATTAAAGACCCATATATACTTGAGTTTCTTCAATTGCCCGAAAATTATCGATATAATGAGAGTGAATTGGAACATGCACTAATAGATAAGTTAGAATACTTCTTGTTGGAACTTGGGAAAGGGTACACTTTTGTTGCCCGACAAAAGCGTATAAGTTTTGACGAGCG
>CANCKV010000298.1 GCA_947378615.1 Chitinophagaceae bacterium
GTTCTGCCTTAACAGGTTGGCGGGCAAACCCAAATAAGTATGCAACTGCTACTTCTTTGAGTGGGCCATGGAGTGAATTTAAGGATATTGCCCCTCCCGAAACAAATACCTATGGTGGTCAATCAACCATGTTATTAAAGGTTGAAGGCACAAAGTCAACTACTATTATTTTCTTGGCAGATATCTGGAAACCTAAATCTCAATGGGATTCCCGATATATATGGATGCCTTTGGAAATAGGTGATGGAAATCTCTTTGTTCCAAAACCAAGCCCTTGGAGTATTAATATAAAGACAGGGGAGTGGAAAAAAGAATAAACATTTCGTTGCATATCCGGAGGATTTACAACTAGGTAATCAAAGCTCTTCACAATGAAACATAAAGATTAATGAATTATTATTGTTCAATAAATACTTAGTGTTATTTGTTTTACCATCGTTCTATTAGTGTTATAAGCTCAATAGTAATTATCTAACAGAAGTTGAATTAGATTTATTTCATGATGCTTACTCTATTTTATTGTATTGTTTAGAGAATACCTTCCGATATTTCTTGATATAATCAGAAGGATTTAAGCCAAAGAGTTTGTGAAATTGTTCTCTAAAATGACGGGCATCATTCATTCCAACTTGTGCAGCTGTTTCGTTTACATTTAGTTCTGTATTGATGAATAATTCAGCCGCTTTACGCAAACGAATGAACCGAATAAATACATTAATTGATTGACCCGATACTATTTTTACTTTCCTAAATAATTTAGAGTGACTCATCCCTATTTCATTTTCCAATGATTTTACCGTGAATTGTTTGTCTTCTAAATGTGATTCAACGATAGCAATACATTGTTCTAGGAATTCCTTGTATTCTTCTGATATCTTTTTCTCATTTTTATTAAAAGTAATTTCATTATAAAAATAGGTTCTAAGATTATTTCTGTTTTTTAATAGACTTGCAACTCTTGCCACTAAAAGTTCTTTGTCAAAAGGTTTTGTAATGTAATCGTCTGCTCCATATTCTACCCCTTGTAGTTTTAATTCAGGGGAAGACGTTCCTGTCAAAAGTATTAGCGGGATATAACTAGTTTCGTCATTTTCTTTAATATACCTACAAAAATCAATTCCACTCATTCCCTGCATTTTAATATCACTAATGATTAAATCAGGGTCATGTTTTCGAGCTAGTTTTGAACCATCTTCGCCACTTTGAGCTTCAATTATATGATAGTCCTTATTGAAAAGTGATACAATATATTCTCTCATTTCCAATTCATCATCTACAATCAACAATGTTTTCTTGTTTGAAATCATTGAATTGTAAATTCTTGCTTCTTCATTTTCAGTTTGATTATTGTCTTCATGAACACTTTCATTTGATAATTCTATAAAAGCATTGTTTGGTATTTTTGTTTGATTGGCAACTTCTTCCTGTACAATGACTTGTTCTGAACCAAAATGTTCGAATCCTTTTAGTAAAGAAAGCTTGAAAACAGTTCCTTTTTCCGATTTACTAGTATAAGTAATTTCACCTTTATGAGCTTCTGTGAAATGTTTTACTAAGAAAAGTCCAATACCAAATCCAGGTTGTTGTATTGCCTTTGCGCCTGTGACCTGATAGAATTTGTCGAAAAGCTTTTCGCCAATATCTTCAGGAATTCCACTGCCATTATCAGAAACCGTTATTTCAATTCTATGTTCTGTTTCCAATATCGCCAACATGATTTCCCCTTTTTCAGGTGTATATTTCATTGCATTAGAAATTAGATTATATAAAACTATTTCTAATTTTTCCTTGTCTCCCCATACATAAATATCAGAACCCGTATGATTGAAAAAATAGTCAATTTGTTTTTTCTCAGCTATTTGGATAAAACATAAGAACACTTCGTTGCATAAATCAGTGAAGTTCAATTTGCTAATTCTCATTTGGTCTGCATTCACATCCGCCTTTCTAAAAAGTAATAATTGGTCAACAAGACTCAACATTCTTTTGGCATTCCTATAAATTATCTTCAGACTCTTATGCTCATTTTTAGTTTCATTTTCTTCTATTAGTTCCTTAATTGGATTAATAATTAAGGTTAAAGGGGTTCTAAATTCATGAGATATATTTGTAAAGAATGATATTCTCTTTTCATTCATTTCCTTATCCTTCTCATTGATTAGTTTTTCTTTCTCATATCTAACCTTATCATTTTCGTGTTCAGCAACTTCTTTTTCATATTCAGCTTTCTTTCGTTCTGCTTCTAGTAATGAAATTTTAATTTCATATTCAAGCTTAGTTTGCCTAGCACGATAGTTAAGGTATAAATATATTAACCAAGAAATTAGGGATAAATAAAATAGATAAGCCCACCACGTCCGAAACCAAGGAGGTAGGACTCGGATTTTGATGGCAATATCTTTATTACCCCAAATCCCATCTGCATTCGTACATCTGACTCTGAATATATAATTTCCTTCACTTAAGTGGGTATAAGAGGCATTTCTAAGATTGAAGGAGTTATTCCATCCTTTATCCCAACCTTCCATATAATAGGAGTAATTGATTTTGTTTGGAGCTGAAAATTCTAATGCTGCAAAGTTGAAAGAGAATATTGCCTTGTCATAAGGAACATTCAATTCAAATAAAGTGTCGCTAGCATCCGACTTTTTAATATATTCAGCATTGTTTTCTATGGGAACATTATTGATATTTATCCCAGTCAATTGAAGATTTGGAGCAGTATTAAGCATGGTTATTTCTTCTGGTCGAAAAATACTGAATCCATGAATTCCGCCAAAAATATATTCGCCTGTACTAAGTGCTAAAAAAGAATTGTAATTAAATTGACTCGTTTGTAATCCATCACTCTGATAGTAGTTTTTAAATGTTCTTTCTTTCAAATTCAACCTAGCCAAGCCGTTATAGGTTCCCATCCATAGGCTTCCTTTTCCATCGTCGATAATATTAAAAACCGCATTGTTGCAGAGTCCACTATCTGTTGTATATCTCGTCGCAATTCGTTTTTGGACTCTATCAAACAGCAATAATCCACCTCCTTCGGTTCCAATCCAAAAGTTGTGTAGGGCATCTTCATAAATGGTCTTTACTGTATTGCCAATATAATAAAATTCGTGTTTCTTGTGTATTCGGTCAATCTTTACTAAATGAGTAAGGGTACCACCCCATAAGTCATTGTTTTTATCTTCTGTAAAAGCATAAATGTCAGAAAGGGTATCGTCAAATAGCTCAAACTTATCTAATTTTCGATTGTATCGATAAAGTGCCCCCATAAAGCTTCCTTTCCGTAGTGCCGATACCCATAAGTCCTTGTTTCTATCTTCATAAATATGAAAAACAACTAGATTTTCCAAACCAGTTGTTTGATTAATACAATGGTAACGTTTGAACTTTCCTGTATTCTTGTCGTATCTATTAATACCTGTATAATAACTCGCTAACCATAAGTTGCCTAAATAATCTTTCTTAATTGAAACGATAAAATTGCCCGAAAGAGATTGCTCGTCATTAGGAATGTTTTTAAAATTCTCGAAAGTGTTAGTCGTTCTATTCCAAAGATTGATTCCACTTCCTTCCGTTCCAATCCAAACTTTGTTATTGTTATCCTCACAAAAGGAGGCCATAAAGTTTCCTTTCAGCCCATTTTGTTTGGTGGCGTCGTACGAGTAGTTTTCAAATCTTTTTTCTTTTGTATTGATGAGATTAATTCCTCCATGCAGAGTGCCTACCCATATTTTACTATCCTTATCTTCAAATATTTGATACACAACCCCACTAGAAAGTGATCTTTTCCCATCACCTTCTAGAAAGTAATCAGTAATTTTCGTTACAACATTATAAACTGTGATACCTCCTGTTGCACCAATCCATAATTGATGTTTACTATCCATCATCAACGAAGTCACAATGCCTGTGTTGATTCCTCCTTCAGTTAATTGAAAAGAATTAATTACCTTTTTTGTTTGAATAGTATAATTATAGAGAGTTTTATTGACACTGTACCAAAAATTGTCCTTGTCAATCTCCATTTGTTGTGCATCCTTCAATAAGGGGTCAAACAGTTGCAATTGCATTGTAGCGTAATCAAATAGAAAAAGACCATGATTCCTCACAAGAGCCCAAACTCTATTATCTTGACCAATTTTGACATTTAAAACATTGTAAGATGAGCTTTTTTTGCCATTAATTAAGATAGGAATAGATTGAGCCTTAGTTGTTCCATTTTTGCAAAACAAAAGCCCATTTGCTTCCCCACCAATAAAAATATTATTATTTATATCGGCTTTTATAGCTCTAATGACATCTGTCAATATTAATTGATTCGTTTTATTATATTCTGAATAATAGACTTGAGAAAATTTATCAGAGAGGTTATCAAATACGCTTAAACCATGTCTAGTGCCTACCCATATCTTATTCTTTATGTCAACATCAATGTAGGTGATTACATTTTCTGTGAGAGAACTGCTATTATTGATTTTGTTTCTAAATACCTTGAATTCATAGCCATCGTATCGATTAAGTCCATCATAAGTTCCAAACCAAATAAATCCGTTCTTATCCTGACAGATTGTTCGTACTGAATTATTTGATAATCCCTGTTCTATTCCGATATATCTAACAATAGGATTTCTATTTGCAAATAGTTGTACTGAAAATAATAAGAATATAATTAGGGAAAATATTTTAAATCTATTTTGAATCATTTTTTGTGTTAATGAGTGTATTCTTACTGTTTTTGAGGGATTTTCAATCAAATAAGCAGGCAATCCCTTCGGGCAAACTTACAATTTATCCTGTTGATTAAGTATGATTTTATTTGTATTTTATGTTTTTGGTAAGGTTTTATCTTTTTTAGCTAAAAACTTTATCGTGGAGTTTGGATATTTCTTAAAGTGAGTGAGTAGATAATTCCTCAAATTTCTAAGTGAATAATGGAAACTATGGAATAAAAAGAGCAAGGAAATTGTCACTTTTTTAGCCCTTAATTCATAGATAGTATTCTTAACTTTTTTACTTTTTCCCTTATTTAATTTTAAATAAGTAATTTTTTTTCATTTTTATAAAATAAAATTATAGAAATGTTTAATAG
>CANCKV010000299.1 GCA_947378615.1 Chitinophagaceae bacterium
TACACAGGTGCCGATGCACAAACTGTCGAACAGACTGTAGCTACACCTATAGAGAGTCAGGTGAATGGAACGCCGGGTATGGAGTATATGCAAAGCAATAGTACTAATAATGGATTGATGTCGATGAATGTTACCTTCAATGTGGGTACCGACATTGACATTGCAGCACTAGATGTACAAAACAGGGTTAGTATCGCCACTCCTTTAGTGCCTACTGTTGCAAGTAGATTGGGAATTACGGTTCGGGCATTAAATCCGAGTATGCTGATGATGGTGGCTATTTATGCACCTAAAGGAACGCACGATATTACTTTTCTAGATAATTATACCAACATATTTGTGCAAGATGCGTTGCTACGTGTGCCGGGAGTAGGCAGCATCAATCGTTTTACTGATGATTTTAGTATGCGGGTTTGGATGAATCCCAATAAGATGGCGGCATATAGTCTCACACCGCAGGATGTAATCAATGCCTTAAATGCTCAAAATGTTCAGGTGGCTGCGGGTTCGGCGGGTGTGCCGCCACAACGGAGTTCACAAACATTCGAGATTGGTATTCTTGTCAATGGACGATTGAGTAAGGTATCCGAGTTTCAAAATATTGTAGTCAAAACAATCCCTTCAACGGGAGAATTGGTTTATCTAAAAGATGTGGCAAGAGTTGAGTTAGGCAAATTCACTTTTGCAAGTAATTCGTTTGTGGATGGTCATCGAGCCTCTTATTTGCTCATCTATCAATCTCCGGGAAGTAATGCGTTAAAGACTGCTGAGGGTGTTTATAAGGAATTGGCACAATTGAAACAATTCTTTCCTGCCGACCTTGAATATAAGGTCCCCTTCGAATCGGTTACCGTAGTGAAAGTCTCAATGACAGATGTGGTTTATACTCTATTGATGACATTAGGGCTAGTGGCAATTGTGGTGTATCTATTCCTGCAAAACTTCCGCTCTACCTTGATTCCTGTATTGGCAATTCCTGTTTCTATTTTCGGAACATTCTGTTTCTTCATACCATTAGGATTTACCATCAACACACTTACCATGTTTGGGTTTGTGTTAGCGATAGGTATTGTTGTGGATGATGCGATTATTGTGGTGGAAGCTGTACAGCATTATATTGATGAACATGGCATGTCGGCAAAAGAGGCCACTTACTATGCTATGAAAGATATTTCGGCACCCGTAGTGGCAATTGCCTTGATATTAGCGGCAGTATTTGTGCCAGTAGGATTTATACCAGGAATTGTAGGAAGATTGTATCAACAATTTGCGATTACGATTGCCATCTCTGTTATCATCTCTGCATTTATCGCTTTATCTCTTACGCCTGCCTTATGTAGTTTACTATTAAAGCCTACGCCTAAAAAAGAGGATGCAAAGGGGATTGATAAATGGTTCTTTAGTTTTAATGATTGGTTTCAACGAATTACCGACCACTATACAATTGGTGTGAAAAACAGTATTAAGGCATCGAGATATGTAGTGATTTTATTGATTTGTATTTGTGCGGGTGCTTATTTTATGTTCCAACAAAAGCCTTCAGGATTCATTCCTTCCGAAGATGATGGTAACCTTTATGTGACCTTTCAATTACCTCCTGCCTCTTCTACCAATCAATCGGTGTTGGTCATGAACAGACTAATGAAAGTGATTGCAGCCACTCCCGGAGTGGCACACTATGCTGCATTATCTGGGTTGAATGTGATTAATAATGCGACTAATTCTAACTGCGGTACCGTCTATGTCCAATTAAAACCTTGGGATGAACGGAGTAAGAAAACAGAACAGGTGCCTGGAATCATAGCAGAATTGCAGCACCGCATCAATGAAGATGGGATAAAGAATGCAAATGTGGAAGTAATACAGCCTTCTCCAATTCCGGGAGTAGGGGCAACGGTGGGATTTAATTTTCAAATAGAACAACGTAATACAGGCGATGATATTCATGCATTCGAGGCTGTTGTCAAAAAGTTTATTGACGAAGCAAATAAGAATCCCGCAATTGCACATGCTTATAGTTTTTATTCCGCGAAGACACCGAGTTATAATTTGACAGTGGATAGAGAGAAATGTCAAAAGATGGGCGTTGATGTGGGCGATGTATTCAATACCATTCAAGCATTTATGGGTAGTTTATATGTAAATGATTTTACTACTTACAATCGAACATTCCATGTGGTGGTGCAGGCAGATACTGCTTTCCGTTCGATGATTGCTGACTTGGATAAATATTATGTAAGGAACTCGGTTGGTACGATGTTGCCACTTGGAACTTTGATAAGTTATAAGCCAACAGAAACCGCTCCATTAATGTCACATTTCAATATCTTTCGTTCAGCAGAAATTGACGGAGCATCAGGAGTGGGATATAGCAGTACACAAACAATCGAGGCATTAAAGGAAACGGCTGCTAAGGTTTTACCACAAGGATATGCTTACGAGTTTTCTGGATTGAGTTATGAAGAGATACGTGCAGGTTCCACTACCATTTACATTTTCATATTTTCTATCACCTTTGTTTTCTTGTTTCTCGCTGCCTTATACGAAAGTTGGTCTGTTCCCTTCTCCGTTTTGTTGGCCGTGCCAATCGGTGCGTTTGGAGCCATATTTACGCTCATTTTCCTACCTAGTATTACTAATAATGTATATGCACAGATTGGATTAATCACTTTAATTGGTTTGGCAGCCAAGAATGCCATCTTGATTGTTGAGTTTGCAAAAGTTAGGGTTGATAAGGGGGAAGATTTAATCGAGTCCACATTAACCGCTGTCAGTCTTCGTCTTCGCCCGATTGTGATGACGTCATTGGCATTCATCTTAGGGGTGTTGCCATTAGTATTTGCAACAGGTGCGGGTGCTGTTGCAAGAAGAACGATTGGGTTAACTGTTTTTGGAGGCATGTTAGCGGCATCTACTTTGGCAATATTCATCGTTCCTGTTCTCTTTGTATTAATTACCCGATTGTCTTACGGAAAAGAAAAATTAGCTTGGTTAAAATTACATAGTCAGCAACTAAAAGAAAAGGCAAAACGAGTGGAAGAACAAGATATTGATGCCGAATTGGAATTTGAAATACAAAAATCGAGAGAGATAGCAGGCGTAATTCAACCAAAAACTGAGGCATAAATGATAGCTAATACATTTATAAAAAGACCCGTAACGGCGATTGTTATAGCTATCGTTTTAATCATCTCAGGAGGATTGTGTTTGTACAATCTTGCAGTGGACCAATATCCAAATATCAGCCCTCCCTCTGTTTCGGTTTCAGGACAATATACAGGTGCAGATGCACAGACTGTTGAACAAACGGTTGCAATCCCGATTGAAGAACAGATTAATGGTACTTCAGGAATGGAGTACATGCAGAGTACGAATACAAATAATGGGAATGTGAATGTGAATGTCACCTTTAAAGTGGGGACGAATATTCATATTGCAGCTTTAAATGTTCAAAACAGGGTGGGCATAGCATCGCCACAATTGCCTGCTGTTGTTCGAAAGTTAGGATTGACGGTTAGGGCAAGGAATCCTAGTATGCTGATGATGGTGGCAATTTTTTCTCCAAAGGGTTCACATGGTATCACTTTTTTGGATAACTATACGAATGTGTTTATTCAGGATGCACTTTTGCGTGTGCCTGGTGTGGGCGATATTTCTACCCGTACTGATAATTTCAGTATGCGTATTTGGATGGATCCCCAAAAGATGGCATCGTATAGTCTTACCCCTCAGGATGTTGTAACGGCCTTAAATAAACAGAATGTTTATCTCGCAGCAGGTGCAGTAGGTTCCCCTCCTCAGGAATCTTCCCAATCTCATGAATTTAGTATTCTTGTCAATTCGAGATTGAATAAAGTCGAAGAATTCGAGAAGGTAGTGGTGAAAAATATTCCTACCAAAAATGAGTTGGTTTATCTAAAGGATATTGCAAGAGTAGAATTAGGGAAGTTCACCTTTTCAAGTAACTCTTTTGTTGATGGCAAAAGGGCGTCCTATATTCAGGTTTATCAAGCACCCGGAAGTAATGCATTGGAAACTGCCCAAAATGTAATTGCTACTATGGAGCAACTAAAGAAGGCTTTTCCATCAGATGTTGAATATACCATTCCATTTGAGGCAGTTACAATTATCAAATCCTCTATAAGGGAAGTAGTCAAGACGTTGATAGAGGCATTATCATTAGTGGCACTAGTCGTATTACTTTTCTTACAAAATTGGCGCTCGACACTTATCCCAATTGTGGCCATACCTGTTTCCATTCTTAGTTCCTTTATTTTCTTCATTCCACTAGGTTTTACCATCAATACATTGACCATGTTTGGGTTGGTATTAGCCATTGGTATTGTTGTAGATGATGCGATTATTGTGGTGGAGGCGGTGCAGAAAAATATTGACAAATATAATATGTCGGCAAAACAGGCCACTTATCAGGCCATGAAAGAAATATCTGCTCCTGTTGTTGCGATAGCGCTTATTTTAGCCTCAGTTTTTGTTCCCGTTGGTTTTATTCCTGGCATTGTGGGGCGTATTTATCAACAGTTTGCCATTACAATTGCTATTTCGGTTCTTTTTTCTGCCCTGATTGCCCTTTCACTTACGCCGGCTTTATGTACACTATTATTGAGACCTACTCCTTCTGAAGATAAGATGAATTTCATTCATCGCTTTTTTCATCACTTCAATCTTTGGTTCGAAAGTAGGACAAATGGATATGCCCGTAATGTTGCGAAATGTATCCGAGGTGCTAGGTATATCATTATCCTTTTAGTGTGTATTTGTATTGGGACAATTGTATTGTTCAAACAAAAGCCTGCAGGTTTTATTCCTCCTGAAGATGAGGGACGATTGTATGTTACCTATCAATTGCCCGAGGCATCGTCAACTGCTCAGTCTGTAGAGTTTATGAACCGCCTAATGAAAGTAGTCGGTTCTACTCCGGGAATGAAACACTTTGCGGCGATGTCGGGGTTTAATATTCTTGTAGGAGGAAGTAATTCCAATATGGGAACACTCTTTTGTACGCTAAAACCTTGGAATAAACGAACAGAACCAAGTCAACAAGTGCCGGGAATTATAGAAGTAATTAAA
>CANCKV010000300.1 GCA_947378615.1 Chitinophagaceae bacterium
CATGTGTTATTGATTTAATATCTGGTTTAATAAAATTAAAACATTGAAAATATTTTATAAAATACAAGAAATTGATTTATTTTACTGCTTATCATGAGTGCAATTGATGAAATTAGGAAAGTAAAAATTCACAATAAAATAATATACTTATTTGACTTATACAGTAAAATTATGACGATGAATTCTTAAATAATACATTTGGAAGTCGATAATTTAGTTTATATAAATTTTAAATTACTGTCTTCAATCATTTAACTATTACATTCGTTCCATTAATATTTTGAAAATATGACAGATTGGTTTTTATTACACAAAACAAGTAACAGGGCAGAGGCTAGCATTATTCAAGGAATGTTAGAATGGAATGATATAGTGGTACAAATACTCAATAAATTAGATAGTAGCTATCTCAACTTTGGCGAACTAGAAATATTCGTTCCAAATGACCAAAAAGAAAGAGCGAAAGCACTTCTTTCTAGTGGTTAGTTATTAGTTGTTAGTGGTTAGTTTGGATGGAGAAAGTTTTTTTAATGAATTTGATTGAAATATAAAAGAAAAAGTTTTTTTTACTAACCACTAACCACTAACCACTAACCACTAACCACTAACCACTAACCACTAACCACTAACCACTAACCACTATACAGGGCATTTTTCATGATAGTCAATCAATTCAATCGGCGTTCTTGCTATTTCTATCCCCTCGTAATGTTTCTTTACTTCGTCTAAAACAGCTTCTACCTCTTCCATCTCTTTGATAGTGACGAGTCTATTCCTAAATTCTTTGATATTAGGTAGTCCTTTTAAATAATTTGCATAGTGCCTTCTCATCTCATTAATCCCCACAATCGGCCCTTTCCATTCCACTGATTTACGAAGATGCTTCTTGCTAACCGAAACACGTTCTTCCAATGTAGGACTAGGCAGTAATTCTCCCGTTGCAACAAAATGTTTTATCTCCCTAAATATCCAGGGATAACCTATTGCAGCCCTGCCAATCATGATGCCATCCACACCATACCTATTTTTGTATTCAACAGCTTTTTGCGGACTATCAATATCTCCATTTCCAATGATTGGGATATGTATTCTAGGATTGTTTTTTACTTTAGCAATCAATGACCAATCAGCCTCCCCTTTATACATCTGACTTCTTGTGCGTCCATGAATTGCAAGTGCCTTGATGCCACAATCCTGTAGTCGCTCTGCAACTTCTTCAATATTCAAACTATTATCATCCCATCCTAACCGAGTCTTTACTGTTACAGGAAGCCTTGTAGCTTTTACAACCGCCGTAGTAAGGCGAACCATCAAATCTATATCCTTCAATACACCTGCACCTGCACCGCGGCAAGCGACTTTCTTAACAGGACAACCAAAATTAATATCCAATAAATCGGGATTAGTGACATCCACAATCTTTGCAGCAAGCGCCAAACTGTCTTCGTCACCACCAAATATCTGAATACCTATCGGGCGTTCATAGTCAAAAATGTCTAGTTTGTGCCTGCTTTTAATAGCATCTCTAATGAGACCTTCACTGCTGATAAATTCTGTGTACATAAAGTCAGCTCCATTATCCTTGCAAACTGCTCTGAAGGGTGGGTCGCTGACATCTTCCATCGGAGCTAAAAAAAGTGGGAAATCAGGTAATTCTATTTTGTCAATTAAAACCATAGCAGAAAAGAAATATGAGATATAAAATATGAAATATGAGTTATGAAATATAAGTTATGAAATATGAGTTATGAAATATAAGTTGTCAATATCTAAGACCCTAACCCCTAACCACTGACCCCTAACCACTGACTACTTTTTAGGAATTATAGGTTTAAAATCAGCGTTGTTAGGATATGAAAGTGTGATGTTTGCAAAAAGTAATTCCATTATAAAATTTTCACGAAGATAATAGTTGTAGCACTGATTATATTTATTTGACTGTTTTTATACAATTACCATCTTTATTAGAGTTGTTTGGTTGATGTTTAATTAGTCTCATTTCTATTTTTTTATAACTAGTATTTTATATTCAGCTTGGGTTTGTGCAACAAAGAAAAAACAAGGAACACTAGGACTTCTTTTAAAATAATTGACAGGCAAATATATAAACAGTATACTTTTCCTTGTGTTTCTTTGTTCAAAACCTTTTGACCCTAGTGATAAAAATACCTGAGTAGTAACAAACTATGTTTTATTCCATATTCCTATCAATAAACAACTACATTGCACAAAACTTTTTTATGGAAGAGTCCGAAGAGATTGCATATTACGAATTGCCTCCTTATTATATTGGTAATATTATCACCCCCCTATTTGTCCTTCAAGACGGAATTAGCAAGAATATTCCTGCTTTAGGCCCAAATCTAGATTTCGAAGATATTTCAGAATCTCTACAAACCCGCATGTCTATCGCAAAGCAAGAAGAATCATTTCTGATGGGATATCACGATTGTCTTGTGGTTTTGGAGATGATGGGAAAAATAAAATTTTATTATCATCATGCCATCCTTCCAAATGTAGAAGGCAATGAAAAATTGATTGAAGAAGACTTTGAGATGCTTGAAATGTTCAAAGGTATCATGGCACAAATCAAAGAAATTGGAGACGCTATCATTGCTATTTTCCCTATTTTGGAGGAACCCTTTTATCAGGATGAGCGGAGGATGGAAAAGGAAAAAGAAGAGGCAAAAACATTAGGATTAGATAAGACAACTACAATTGTACAAATCTCACTTTCCCTAGAGCGATGGTCAATATTTCTCACTAGTATATTTGTAATATTTGAATATTTTATTTGGTTGGGCGACTCAGAATTTAGTGCTAGGGTTCGGGCTGCCGACTTTTGTTGTATTACAGAGATTCGTGAAGTAAAGGCATTGTTGGAAAAAGAAATTGCTGCCACCAAACTAGACCCTCTTTATCCCACATCTTTCTCTTTGAGGGATGTAATTGTGCTTATGATGATGAATACCATTTTACAAAAAGCATTTTTCTCTGATTGTGCAGAAGATATGGATGTTCGATTTGCTAGTGCTATGAAGGATCATGGAGATGTTGACCCCAATAAAATGCGAGATTATGTGCTGAGTCATGCAACCGCTATCAATGAATATCTCTATGAACAGGCTGAAGATGAAGAGGGATTTTTAGAAGCAATTCAACCGATAAATGACTTTCCTGTTTAGGTAAGCGAAATTTTGAACATCAATGAAGGTTTCGTTCTAAGCGAAGCCTTCCTTAACTATACTACATTGATTTAATTATTTAAAATGCAAATTTTGCTATCACGAATAGTTAAAGAAATCAGTTACACTTTTGTTATGACAGGGCATTAAAAGTATACTTTTGATAGGGTGTTTTTTATAACAGGGCATTAAAAGAATACTTTTGATAGGGTGTTTTTTATAGCAGGGCATTAAAAGTATACTTTTGATGGGTTGTTTTTTATAGCAGGGCACTAAAAGTATACTTTTGATGGGTTGTTTTTTATAGCAGGGTATCAAAAGTATCAATTAGATACCCTGTTTTTTTATTTTAAAAAATATAAAATCTCATCGCTTTCAATTATTTTTTTTAAAAAAATCTGTTTTTGGGAAAATATTGGTGAAAAAAATAGTGATTGTCTTGTTTTTTCTTGAAATAAGGTACTTATTTTAAAATAAATGTACAAATAACCACAGAATTGTCAAATAAGAACTTCGAACCCCATTAATTCTCATATCTTTGACCCTTCTAATAAACATTATCGTTTCTATTAGGTTGCTGCCTCACTACTAAACAAAGCGGACTGCTTCAAGGGATACCACGATGATTGATAAAATGGTTTTTTATAAACATTTTTTTCATAATTAAACGAGCAGTCATGAGCACATCAAAAAACAAACCTAGTTCAAACGTTACTAGGTTAGAAACAGCTTTAAAGGCAAAGTCAAAAAAAGACGGTGTCTTAATACCCGCAGATAATATTCTTTCTGTCAAAACTTCTCAAAGATTAGATGACATCGTAGATAAATATCAAAAAGGAACCGATGCAATAATTAATGCAAATGTGGCAGAAAGTAAAGCGATGGCTGCAGCGATTCCTCAACGTAAACTTTTGATTAGCGGAGTAGGGCATTTTATCAAATCACTTAATTTGAATATTTCTGAGGAAACTATTCCTCGCTCAGCACGGGCTTATTATGGTCTTGATGTAAACAATGATAAAACACCTTATTATAATACAGATATTAAGCTGTTGAATTTTTGCGATACCATCATGAAAGGTGATAAGGAGCGTACAGATGCTGGAGGAGTTGTGATTATATTACCCACTATTATTCAGTTTAAAGCCTTATACGATGTGGCAAAACCGATTATAAATGCCCTGAGTAATACGAAAGTGAATCTATCAATTGCACAGAAAAATTTAAGATCACTGAATCCTGAAATGGACGACGTAATTGAACATGTTTGGAATGAAGCCGAAACGGAATATAGCAAATTGGAACCCTCCGCAAGAAGGGCAATTTGTCGTCAATGGAGCGTCCGCTATATCAGTATCGGTAACTTATCCGACGTTATAGGGAAATGTACAGATAGCGTCACAAAATTGCCAGTTGAAGGTGTAAACCTGCATATAACTGGCTCATCTAAAAAAGTGTTGAGTAATGAAACAGGTGATTATGACGACCCTACGACGATGTACGGGGATCTCGATCTTATTGCCACTCACCCACTCTATCATAATATTGACATTGCTTTTGTAAAAGAAAATGGAGTGAATAATATAATAAATGTGGAAATGGTAAAAAAATAAGTTTGGGAAAGGTTATGAAATGGGTTGTTCAAAATGATATTGCAGTTTCTACTTTATGGTAGGAGCTGCTTTTTTTTATTCATTCTATTCGTAGTTTCCGATCTAGTTAGTTTACCTTAAACTATAATCTAACACTTGAAACTATATTTGAATTTTCTTTCTCTAATGATGACATAAAAACTTTTCTTGCCAAATATTTGCCAATAACCATTAGTTTTGATGAATTCACGATTAAATTGTACCAAATTTTGATTTAATCAGTATTAAAATCAATAAATTTGATTATTA
>CANCKV010000301.1 GCA_947378615.1 Chitinophagaceae bacterium
TTTCAGATTGAGGCTCAACACCATCAACTGCACTAAACAAGGCAATCAAACCATCTAATACACGCATAGAACGTTCTACTTCAATAGTAAAATCCACGTGACCAGGAGTATCGATAATGTTAAAATAGTAATCTTTAGTGTTTGCATCAGCAACTCCCTTAATAGTAGGGAATTTCCATTGGCAACTAACTGCCGCAGAAGTAATTGTGATACCTCTTTCTTTTTCTTGCTCCATCCAGTCAGTAGTAGCAGCACCGTCGTGCACTTCACCTATCTTATGAATCATACCTGTGTAGCGCAAGATACGCTCGGTAGTAGTGGTTTTACCTGCATCAATGTGAGCGGCAATACCGAAGTTGCGTTGTAATTTCAAATCCGCCATAACTCTTTGTTATTATTGTTTGTTTATTTTCTAAATTTTGAATACACTTTTTTAAAAAGCGGTGCAAAAGTAGGGGTTTAGATTATATAATTGTCAGGCATGCCAAATTCATTTATAATTTTAGTAGAAAAAGGGAATATTGAAAATGGAAAATGGAAACTTCAACAAGTAACCTTTAGTTTTCAATTTTTAATTTCACTCATAACTCAAGCTTATAACTCATCACTCATATTTCAGCTCTCATCGCTTAAACGGTGATCCTCCGTTCTTTAGTTTATTAAACTCAATTCTTGTTTTTTCTATCAATAATTTATTTTCATTAATAAATTGTTCTCCATCGGGTGCAACGCCATTGATACCTGCAAGTCCTTCAATTGTCCAACGATAGTTTTCTTGATTTCTTAAATACCAATTGTTTTGCTGAATATTATCTGCTGCAAAAATATAGCAGTTGCCCTGTTTAATTAGATTATAACTATAAGGGGATTCAGTTACATTATCTGCCCAAACTTCGATTGATTCACTTTGCTGCAAGGTAGCGGGATCTATTATATAGAAATAAATGCTATTATTTATCGAGACAGGAATAGCAGTCGCCACATGATAATTCCATAAATTATTGAGTGTCCCTTGTTCTCCCTTTAAGAATTGACCACTGAAGACCCATGCTTTGAAATTGGGAACTCGCCATTGATCCAAAAGGATACAGATTGCATTCGCCCTGTCCTCGCAGTCATTATGTGCGTCATGCCATTTGAATAGCCAATGTTTCTTGAAAAAGTCAAAAATTATATTAGCTTGTTCAATTGTGAGGTGATTGTCAAAATATACTTCATCTGAAAGAGTCGCCTCAAAATATGTTTTTAGTTGCAGTCCATTCATGCGTCTAAAAATAGGGTATTTGAATATTATAAATCCATTAAAATCTTTAAATAAAGTTATAAGTATTAGGTAATAGGTTTTAATTTTTATTTCGTTAAAATAAAATGATTCTAGTCATATTTAATAAGATAATTATTTAGTTACTCATGTTGCGCAGCATTTAAACAAAAAATAAAGATTTACCACATAGTGTGAAATGAATCCAATGTCATTAAGTTAAGGAAATTCATTTTGGCGGGAATTACCATAAACACAGTATTTCATTGTCATTCTCTTCGAAAATCACCAAGACTGTCACACAGAGGCAGTAATTAGAGGTTCTCAAGTTTTTTGAAATGACAGTATTTACAACAAAAAAAAGTTTCTCGAATGTCTCCCGCAGGGATCTCTAACACAATAAACAGTTGTTTAATTTTGGTTATATCCCTACGGGATGACAGCTAGAGTAAAACAAAATAGCTGATTTCTTCGTCTTTTAAATGCATTTACACATTTTTCAAAAAAGATGTCATTAGCAGCCTGTCGAAGTGCAAGCAACTTACATTTCAACCCGATTTCGACAGGCTCAATCTGACACCCATATTTTCGATTAGTATGCTTAAATTAATGACATTCGAAATGAAACCTTCATTTCTCACTATATGGAACCATTTTTTTGTAATTTTTGAACTTGCGTAAGGAGAGTTAGTTGAACTGAAGGATTATCGCTAGTGTAAACACAGAAATCATTAACCAAAGTATTAAACCTTGCAATAAAGGTTTGATTCCTACAGACAATAGTACTTGTTTGGATAAGCCACTCCCTATGAGAAATAATGTCAAAGTCAATCCTGATTTTGAAATATTGGTGATTATATGATTGATTAGTCTAAGTATTGGAAAGTAAGTGTTGATAAACATGGCAACGATGAAAAATAGAATAAAATAAGGAATCTTCAATTTACTATGCTTGTTTTTAAATACAAAAGAAGAAATGATTGCCACAGGTAAAATCCATAATGCTCTTGCCAACTTAACAGTAGTTGCCACTTCTAAGGCTGTGTTTCCGTATTTACTTGCTGCACCAACTACAGAACTTGTATCGTGAATAGCGAGTGCACACCACAATCCAAATTGTGTTTGAGAAAGGTGTAACATACCTCCTATGAAGGGGAATAAGAATAAGGCAACACTATTCAAGATAAATATGGTTCCTAAGGCTACAGAGATTTGCTTTTCTTCTGCCTTGATTACAGGCGATATCGCAGCAATTGCACTTCCACCACAGATAGCGGTTCCACTAGAAATAAGGTAAGCTGTTTTCTTATCAATCTTCAAAATCTTGCCCAAAAAAAGTCCAGCGGCAAGGGTCGTAATGATAGAAATTACTGTAAAAATAAATCCCTCTTTTCCTGCTTTAAAAGCGTTGCCTACATTCATTCCAAAGCCTAACCCGACTACAGATAGCTGTAAAAGCAAGTGTGTTGCCTTATGATTTAGATGTATGAAAGGATGTCCGATATATTGAGCAACAATCAATCCCATAATTAAAGCGATAGGAGGGGAGATGAGTGTAGAAAAGCAAAGCCCCGCAGCTGCGATGAAAATGATTTCTCTGTATGGAAAACTTTTCGGTAAGAAAAGCCTTGTTGTCTCTACATCTGTATTTGTATTGCTCATTTTGATGAAATTTGATACTGCAAAAATCATCTAATCTAAGTCGTGAGAGAAATCGTTAATAGTGATGTGTTATAACCTAAAGTTATACTGACGGGCATATTTCATAAATAAATCAGGCAATGCAGCCGCTTGACCATGTTCTTGAATGAAGTAAAAATTGCGTTCTATAGATACTCCTTTAATATCAATTATAGTCAGTTCCTTTCTTTCAAGTTCCTTCAAAATGGAGTGAATGGATAAGAAAGCCATACAATCTGCATTTAAAAGGTATCTTTTGATGCTTTCGGTACTACCTAATTCCATTTCTATTTTTAGGTCTTCAAGCCTAATCCCGATTGGTTTCAGGGCGTGTGAGATGACTTCTAAAGTTCCTGAACCAGGTTCCCTTAATAGGAGAGGTGTTTTTAGTAATTCATCTGCTGTTATCACTTGTTTTTTGGCCAATTTGCTTTTGGTATTTGCTACCATTACTAGCTCATCCTTGATGAATTCAGTGTATTTGAATTGACTGTTTTTAGATTGTCCCTCTATTATTCCCAAATCAATTTGCTTGGCATTCAATGCCTGTTCTATTAATTCCGTATTGTTGATAGTGAGTTTTATCTTTAGGTCTTTAAACTTCTGATGGAAAGCCGCTAATACGGGTGGCAAAACATATTGTGCTACTGTGGTGCTTGAACCAATACGCAAAATTCCACTGTGATGTTGTATCAACTCATTCATTTCAAACTCAAGGTTTCGATAGATGGCAAATAATTGGTTCGTGTATTGAAGTAAGGTGGTACCTGCAGGTGTGAGTTTGATTTTAGTCCCTTTACGTTCAAACAATTTTATTTTGAAATGGTGCTCAATTTCATGGATATGCTTCGTAACAGCGGGTTGAGTAATGTGTAATTCTTCTGCTGCTTTAGTGAAATTCAAGCGATTGGCAACTGTATTAAAAACTAGTAGTCTAAAATCAAACATCTTTATTGATAATTTTTATTTCTTTTTAATGCCTACATATCTAATTACTTCTGCCTTACCCTCATGCAATTTACCTTCTCTTAAATCTGTTTGAACGTTTTGAATCATTTCAGTTTCTAATTCAAGAAAATCTTGCAATATCATATCAGTTGTATAAAGTAGATCTAAATCCTTTGGTCCGCCGGATTTGTTTTTAAGTTGCAGCGGATGGAAGGCTTCTAAAATTATCTTTCCACCGGGTTTCAACCAAGAAATAGCTTTTTTATGAATGATTGTTCTTATCTCTGTGGGGAAGTGTGCATATATAAAGGCAACAATATCGGCTTCATTTTTAGGATATGATACTTTAATAGCATCTTCAATAATATAACTTATGTCAATTTTTGTTTTTCCTGCTAATTGTAATGCCTTACTTTTTCCTGCAACACTCAAATCAAAAGCCTCCACTTCCCATCCTTTAGTTGCTGCATATACTGCATTTCTACCTTCTCCTTCGCAGGGTAGAATTAGCTTGCCTGTATTTAAATGTTCAATTTGTTCAGCGAAAAACACATTAGGTTCTTTTCCATAAACATAGATTTTTGCTCCATATCGCTCATACCAAAAACTACTCATAATTTCTATTTTAATTCTTTGAAATCAAAGAAGTGTTCATTTTTAAAGATTAAAAACGATTATTTTGTTTCAAAAGTAGTTAAAGGTAAGTCCTAATATGGTTTCTTTGTTTTTATTTGTTCTGATATAAGTAAAACAACCTAATAATGTTTAATAATATTGAATTTTACTATAATAATTGGGAGGTTGAATTTGGAAAAAAAGAATGAATTGGAGAATTGTATTTTGTATAAAAAAAGGTTACTACTCAGGAGGTTTACCACAAAGCCAACGAAGAAAAACAAGGAACACAACGACTTCTTTTAAAATGATTGACAGGTGAGTATCTAAAAAGTATACTATTCCTTGAGTTTATTTGTTCAAAACCTTGTGAACCTAGTGGTAAAAATATCTGAGTAGTAACCTTTTTTGAAAGTCTGACTGAAAAAGTAAAAGATAAAATTGATGAAACCCTATTCATGATTACGATTCTTGAGCGCATACCAAGTAAATTCTTTAAAAGTATCGAAGGAATAAAAGGGC
>CANCKV010000302.1 GCA_947378615.1 Chitinophagaceae bacterium
ACTATCTCTGAAGGAATGAAATCTAAGATCCAAGAAAAGGCAAATAATCAAATTGATACTATATTATTCCCTAATTGGATTAATAATAGTGAAATATTTCCTACTTCTCCCGATTCGATTCTTAAAAAGTATAGCTGGTTAAAGGATAAGAAAATGATTTTTTATTCTGGTGCAATTGGAGAAAAGCAAGGACTAGAAATATTAATTGATACAGCACATTATTTTAAAGATCACGAAGCATTCTGCTTTATCATTGCAGGGGAAGGTCCATATAAAGAAAAACTTTCTTTATATGCTCAAAGCATGGGTTTGGCTAATGTAATTTTTCTAAACCTTTTGCCAACTAATGAATTTAATGAAATGCTTAACGCAGCTTTTTTGCATATTATCATTCAAAAAGAAGCTGGCAATGACTTATTTCTACCTTCTAAATTAACCAATATTTTGGGAGTGGGAGGGTGTGTAATCGTATCGGCATCCCCATCAACTTCATTATATAATATTATCAATAATTATCAATGTGGTTATATTATTCCAAACTCAAATCTTGAAAATATTTCCTCTTCAATTATTGAGCTTTCTAGGAATAAGGAGCTATACGAAAAAATTAAATTGAATGCTAGGAGCTATGCAACAACTTATTTATATAAGGTGAATGTAATAGATAATTTTTTAGGTAAGATATCTGAATAAAACATTATAAACCGCAGATATTTATTTTTATTTTAGATAAATCCCGTTCAGTTTCAATGAACGGGATTTTTTATTTTATAACTACTCTAGCCCTCTTCATTATTTTTGTTGTATTGAACGTAACCTCTCCATTTATCAATCATTTGTTGTATATCTGCAGGCAATTCAGTTGTAAAAAATATTTCTTCTTCTGTCCTAGGATGAATAAATCCTAATGTTTTAGCATGAAGTGCGCAACGAGGGCATAAATCAAAACAATTCTCTACAAACTGTTTGTATTTTGTATAAATAGTCCCCTTCAATATCTTTTCTCCCCCGTATTCCCAATCATTAAATAACGTGTGTCCTATATGTTTCATGTGTACGCGAATTTGATGGGTACGCCCCGTTTCTAATACACATTCCACTACAGTTACATAATTTAATCTTTCTAGAACCGAATAATGAGTAATTGCGTGTTTACCAATTTCTCCATCAGGATAGGCAGCAAACATTTTTCTAAATTGTTGATGTCGAGCAATATGTGCATTTACTGTACCCTTATCTTCTTCAACATCTCCCCATACAACGGCCACATATTTGCGCTGAACTGTGTGGTTGAAAAATTGTTTGGATAAATGCGCCGCAGCCATAGCATTTTTTGCCAACACAATTAATCCGGTTGTGTTTTTATCTATTCTATGTACCAAGCCAAAGCGAGGCAGCGTTTCTTCGCTTATTTCAGGATTTTGTTGAAGCAAATGATAAAATACTCCATTTAGTAATGTTCCAGAAAAATTTCCAACACCTGGATGAACAACCATATCAGCTTGCTTATTGATGACTATTACGTCTTCATCCTCGTAAACAATATTTAAAGGAACAAATTCAGCTTTTAAGATAGTATAATCAGGATTAATAAATGTCATCCAAATGATATCATCTCCTGGCTTTATTTTATAGTTACTTTTTACAATTTTGCCATTTACGGTTAAAAATCCCGATTCAATTCCCTGCTGTATTTTATTGCGAGTAGCACCTTCAATATGGTTTTGAATCCATTTGTCTATTCGCATCGGTTCCTGCCCTTTATCTACAGTAAATGTTTTTTTCTCATAAACATCTTCACTGTTTTCCTCCTGCACAATATTTACATCAACATTCATACAGGCAAATATATAGTAATGATGATAAGTTTTGAATCATGAAATGACTTCGTAAGGTTTTTTGATTGTTGTTACATTTTCATGTGATTTATAATATCCTAATAATAGGTCTTTTCTTCATTTGTAAACTACGACTGTGTTCTTAAGTTTCAGGTTTATATATTGATTAAACGGAAAACATATATCACTCTTTAAAGCCTAAATAGGTACTATCTTTATCATTAGAGATATTCCACCAAATAGCCCTTAATAATTGTTTAATATATCTTGGATATCCATTTTTTATGAATGAAATGATGTTTCTAGGAGATACAATTAATGTGTAATGAAAGTAAAACACGATTTGCTGAAAAAGATTTGCATTCCTCCTAGTAAATAATATTCGGTTTCGGGTCATAAAATATTCCTTCAATGCACTTCCCTTTCCAACAGAAATTGATTCCTTATGATAAATTAAAGCCTGCATATTAACCCAAATGGTATATCCCTGTCTTTTAATCCGATCACACCAATCCATTTCTTCATAATACAAAAAAAAGTTCTCCGACATCAATCCTGCTTTTTCTATTGCCTCTCTCCTAACCATCATTGCTGCACCGTGTGCAAATCCTGTGATACCTGTTACATGATCATACTGCCCATTATCAATTTCAAATTGTCCCTCACAATTATTTCTTGCTGTGTAATAATTCATGGGTGTATAACCAGCATATTGAAGCATATTTTGCTGAGAATAATATTTTATTTTGGGTGATACAATACCTACTTCTTG
Source organism: Chitinophagaceae bacterium (assembly GCA_947378615.1). Taxonomy (GTDB): domain Bacteria; phylum Bacteroidota; class Bacteroidia; order Chitinophagales; family Chitinophagaceae; genus Parasediminibacterium. The sequence goes on from CANCKV010000302.1 coordinate 2,611, forward strand.
ATGTTCATCTAACGTTGCAACGAGTGTTTCTATAAGACCATTTGTAATTTCTGTATCGTTATTTATTAAAAATAGATACTCTCCTGTTGCAGCTTTGATGCCTAAATTATTTCCACCAGCAAATCCAAGGTTGATATCACTACGGATAAATTTTACAGTTGGATATTTTATAGTCCATGAGGGAACAGGGTTTAGAGTACTTGCATTATCCACTACAATTATTTCAAGATTGGCATAGGTATTATATGCTGCAATAGAATCAAGAAGCTCATCTGTAATATGACTATGATTATAATTAACTGTAACAATCGAAACTTTCTTCAAATGAAATAATTTTTTATAAAGGTTGTTTATTTATAAAACTTCCCAAAAGTTTTAATCTTTCAGGAAGTTCACTCATTTATTATTATTCTTTCGGAGGTCTATTTGCTGCCGCAATTGCAGCCTGTTCATCTAAGAAATCCAAAATTTTACTATCTATTTTACTATTAAATTTCCTTCCAAATAACTTTCCACTATTTGTCAATCTTTCAGCATCTTCTATAGTAAATGTTTTTGGACTGGGTTTTCCTTCCGACCAATCAATAAATCGAAGATTGTCATTTACCATATCAGAACCATAGTCTGAATTGAATATTAGTGTTTGAAAGAAAAACTCATCACTTCCCCATGTGTATTTAAAAAAGTTAATGACTTCGTTAAAATCCAAAAGGTAGTCACTGATATAGTTTGCATGCAATGTTGACATTGTAAACCATTGAGAACGTCCATAAGCCTTCATCTTCCGTGGCATCTTTCTAGAAGGTAATATGGCACTAACTAGCTTCTCAAAGAAATGACTTCCAGGGAAAGGATAATTTGTAAAATAATAATTTCTGATTCTAGGAATCGCTTCCTTCCATTCTTCTTCGACAGATAAATACTCTGTAAATACTTTTCCAGGATTCTTCTCAAGAAATTCATGTATATCTTCTACATCCTTTAGCGGATAGTCTTGACCACTCAACAAATTTATATAATCATATTGTTTATGGGATTCCAATATTGCATCAAAACCTTTCAATGTGGCTTCCACAATACTAAATCCGCCCCAAATAACATTTATTCGATGATGAATAAAAGACACTTGTCCTAATCTTTCTAAATGTAAGAATGGATCTATTCGAGTTTTTAAATCCACATGTATAAAGAAGTCAGCATTCGGGTGATGCAACCGTTTGATTAAACGTTCCAAATGCTCGGGATCACCATGTGTCAATATCAAATGTGCTATTCTCATTTATTATTTTTCTTGCTTTGTCTAAAGCTTTTTATTAAAAGAAAAAGACATGCCAAAGTTGCATAACAAGTTTCAATCTAAAGAATAATATTTCGTTTTATTTTAATAAAATACAATCTCAATGTATTTTTACAATTGAAACTAAACACCTAAATCATCTTTTTTAACTTATTCAAGATGTTTTTTATCTTTTTTATATATCTCGATGATTCTCCAATTGGCTTAAAGTTTTTCCAAGCAGTTTGATCAAGGAAGAAATAAAAAGTCTTTTTAAAATCAAGGTTATAATTGTAAGATTGATAAATCGGCTTCCGCTCTACAAAGTGAATTAGAAACGGTTTTTCGTTAGTATCAATTGTTGAAAAATGATTCCATAACGGATTCAGTTCCAACCACTGATTAGCCAAAACCACATTCAATCCATATTGATCGGGATAATTAACAAACTTCTTGTTATTGTTGATGCAATCTATAATCTTAACAGTAATATCCTGTTCCCGCCATCTTTTTGTCTGCATCAAAATAAGTCCTGTATTGAAATATCTTGTTTTACCAGATAATCCTAATGCTTCATAATTGAAAATGCCACCCCATGAATTATCAAACGTGATAATTCTTGGATCTAAAACAGCTGCAATTATATTTTCTCCCAATTCTTGTTCAAAAAGAGTCGTGACATCTTCTTGAACAATCATATCTACATCGAGGTATAATACTTTTTCTATCTCCTCAGGAATAAAATAGGGGATAAATAACCGCATATATATATTCAAGGGATATGAACTTTTATCTAGTGGTAAATTCATTCCTTTAGGAATCACTGATTCCATTGGATGCCATGATAAGCTAGTAATCTGTGGATTGACAGAACTTTTCAATTTGGCTTTGCTACCACTGCTTACATTATCTTCAATAACGTGTATCTCAATCGTTTGTCCCTTACGGATATTTGCTTCAATAGATTTTATTAAAGCAGCTAATAATATGATATAATGATTGTCGCTTGCTACAACTATGTGTATTTTACTCATCTTAATGTCTTTAGCAAAAAATTATTTAATGGCCAATTTGTTTCTTCTATTATCTATATATCTCTTCCCATAATTTAAAAAATACTTTTCAAACGTGTTA
>CANCKV010000303.1 GCA_947378615.1 Chitinophagaceae bacterium
CAATCTAAATTAGATACAGTATATAATTACTTACACAACACCTACTATGCAGCAGCAAGAGGTAAATACAAAGACTTCAATGGTAGTGGCAGAGAGATTGGTGTGTACAGAAATAACGGCATTGATAGCATAGCAGCTACAATGGCAATATTGGTAGATCCGAATCCAGTTCACCAAGCAAATTATGCAAAGGATGCTGCAAACAGTGAAACCAATTCTCCAGTCTATACGGATACAATTCATACACACTATTACACAACTGATTATAGCATCCACAAACGTCCAAACTTCAACTTCTCTGTTCGTGGGGTCTCTACAAGAACAAATAGAAGTGAGTCTATCAATGATCAAAATCTATTGGGAACTTTCGCTACAGAGGGTGCAACTTGTATTTTAGTGCAAGGAAATGAGTATGAAAACGTATTCCCGAATTGGAATTGGAATTATGTGCCAGGTGTTACGATGAGTGATTCTATAGTGAATGGTCAATCAGTTACACAATACAATCCAAACTCAGGCGCTTCTAGTACAGGAAGTACAAAGTTTGTAGGTGGTGTAAGTGATGGTAAGTTTGGTGCATCTACCTTCTCTCTAAACTACAACAACGTATATGGAAATAAATCGTGGTTCTTCTTCGATAGTGCTGTTGTTTGTTTGGGTGCCAACATCAATAGTAGTAAGAGCTTAAATGTAAACACGAGTGTAAATCAGGCTAATATTAGTGGCAATATCTACTATAATAATAGCGCAGGCGCCGCATTTACCACTTTTACGCCCTCTACAGATTCTAATCCTGCCATCGTTAATGGGTCGAATATATACAGTGTATTCCATGATAGCATCGGTTATTTCTTCCCTGCGGGAGGAAATGTAACTATCAAACAAGATAGTGTGTATGGAAATTGGTCTAGAACAGATACATTGAGTGCTGCTAGACCAGATACTAGCGACATATTCTTGTTGTCACTTGGTCATGGCACTGCTCCTTCTGCAGCATCATATCAATATATTGTGGCTCCAGGTATTGACTATACGACTATGCAGTCCTACAATCCGATGAATACAATCAATATTTTGTCGAATACAAAATATGTTCAAGCGGTGAAACATAATGGTTTGAATATGTTGCAAGTAATCTTCGATTCTGCTTCTAGTATTACTGACCCAACTTCTGGCATTACTGTTAAGGTGAATAAGCCTTGTGCCTTGATGCTGAGCAATATGAATCAAAATCCATTAACTGTTACTGTTTCAGACCCAACTCAACTATTAACAAACATTACAGTTACGCTAACATATAGCAGCAATTCTTCACAGTTTAATGTGATTAATCAAACATTGCCTAGTGGTTATTTGGTAGGTTCTTCTACTAGTTTCACTGTAGATTCTACCAATGCATCTGCTACTTGGGTGGGAACAACAAGTACTAATTATAATACGTCTAGTAACTGGCTATCTGGTATTACGCCAAATTCTTCTGCTAATATTACGATAGCATTTAGTGCCCCTAATTATCCAGTTCTTGCGACTAGCTCTAAAACCTCTATGAAAAATATGACTATTTCAGGTGGGTCATTCACTGTAAATAGTACGGATAGCTTACAACTTTCTGGAAATATTTTAAATACAGGTGGTACAGTTACAGTAAATGGTACAGTTTCTTATGCAGGTACAACTGCACAAACTATTGCAGCTAATACTTTTGCTAGTAATACTGTCAATAACTTACGCATCAATAATGCCGCAGGTGTAACAGTAACAGGAGCACTTGGTGTAAGTAATAATCTATATGTGACTTCGGGAACGTTGACTACAGGAGGTAATCTTACCCTCTTATCTAATGCCACAGGTACAGCAAGACTCGACAAGTTAATGGGAACTATTAATGGCGATGTGACTGTTCAACGGTATATATCTGCTAAAACTGCCCGTAAATATAGTTTCATTGGTAGTCCTGTTTCCCAATTAATTAGCAATGCTTGGCAGCAACAGATTTATATAACAGGTACAGGAACAGGTGGTGCAATTTGTGGTAGCACTGCTGGATTTGGAGGCAATACGGACAAATTCAATAGCAATGGTTTCGATGTAACTCCATCAAATGGGTCTAGCATGTTTACTTACCATGCAACACCAGTAAATGGTAGTCGTTGGGTAACCATTCCAAATACAAATGCTACAAGTCTTACGCCGGGTGTAGGCTATCGTGTCAATATCAGAGGAGATAGAAATAGTGGCAATACGACTTGTGCTAACCAACTGAATAGTGGAGCGCCTGATGCTCCAGAGGCGGTTACTTTGAGTGCAACAGGAACCGTAAATACGGGAGATATTACAGTTTCGTTGAATGATACTGCCGGACAGAAATATACCTTAGTAGCTAATCCATATCCTGCTCAAATAAGTTACACATCTTTCAAAGCGGATAATAATGGAATTAATAATAAGATGTGGACTTACAGTCCTTATGGAAACGGAAACTACACAACGTACCTAAGTGGTATTGTTGTAAATGCGGCTGCAGGCTATGATAATGCAAGTGGCGATTATTTGGCTAGTGGGCAAGCATTCTTTGTAGAGGCAAATAAGAATGGTAACATAGTTTTCCACGAAAACCATAAGATAAATAGTGACATCCCTAACACCAAATATTTCGGAACTAATCTCAATAAACTAGTTCGGATTGGTTTGAAATCAGTGAACGATAACTTATTAGATGAAGTGGTGGTTCGATTAAATAGTAATGGTTCAAAGGCATATAATCCTGCTATAGATGCTGTCACCTTTAATAGTGCTGCACAGGTTTTAGTAGTAGTGAAGGGCACTAATAAGTTGGCAATTGCTACTTTACCTGATGCAAAGGTTGCTGATACCGCACAAATAGGCGTTTCTAGTACGGTTGCAGGTGCTTTCCATCTTGCATTCAACGATTTCGAAGGGGTTGATACTACTCTTGCTATTACTTTGAAGGATAAATTCTTAGGAATTAGTCAAGATGTAAGGACTAATCCTGTTTATCAGTTCAATGTAACTGCCGATACAGGAAGTCAGGGAGTAAATCGTTTCCAATTGATACTTGCTGCAAAGAATACTGTTTTGCCTGTCAGCTTTACCAATGTTACAGCTACCGCAAAAGATAAGGAGGCTGTTGTTGAATGGAATGTTTCAAATGAGTTAAACTTAGCCAATTATCAAATAGAGAGAAGTACGGATGCAAAAGCCTTTATTTCTATCGCAACGGTCAAGGCAGCAAACACAGGTAGTTATCAAATTCAGGACAATCAATTGCCCGAATCTGCTACTACTATTTACTATCGTATCAAGGCAATAGGTAATGATGGAACCGTAGTTTATAGTAACACATCGAAACTCACCACTCACCACTCACCACTAACAACTATGAGTGTTTTCCCTAATCCTGTTCAGGACAAGCTAAACATCATCCTGACGAATAGTAGTTCAAATACCTTTAAGTTAAGGATACTGACAATTGCAGGAATTGAGGCATTGAGTAGGGCAGAAGTGACAGCCAATAATTCTAGGATTGTAGTTCCTGCAAGCAACTTAGCCGCAGGAGTCTATCTATTAGAATTGACAGATGCACAAGGAAACAAGCAGTTAAAGAAGTTTGTGAAGGAATAACGAACCGTTGTCATTCTGTATTAACAAGTTCATAAAGACAAGGAAGGTTTCGCTCTAAGCGAAGCCTTCCTTTTTTTCATAAATAGATTATCCAAATAATTGTTGAGTAGAAAATTGAGGTAGCAAAATGATATTATTTCAAAATCCAGAAGGGATGAAATTATTATAGCAATGTCAATTAGAATTCCCCAAATTTCTAACGGCAATGTCATAAAATTAAATGTACATAAGGAAAATTAGGTTGTCAGATAGTGTCAGGAATTAGAATTACTCAAGTTTTTTGAGATGTCAATTTGGTTGTCTTCGAAATTCAAGGTGACTGTCACACAAAGCAGTAATAAGTGTTTCTCAAATTTTTTGAAATAGCAAATTGTTCACTACGAAAATCAGGGTGACTGTCAGGCCGAGCCGCGTCGAAGCATTAAATAGCTTTAACTTTCGTCATTGATTTTCATACTAATAAACTACTTTTCTTTAGCAGCTTTACTAAGAGCAGGTAACTCAATTATTCCGACCTGTCTTTGAGAACCTCAGTCTGACAAGCTTATTTTGGGAGAGTAGATCACAATTTAAAAAATAAATGTCAAAATAAAGTTCAATAATGATTTTGTTGTCAATAACTCCTATAACTTCGCTCCGCAACGATTCTGCAAAGGCCTTTACAACACCTTTTTTTACTGGGATTTAATCATTCCCTAAATAAAAGGTTTATGTATTACAGCATTCATCCATTTAGTTTTACTGTCACAAATACTCCCTCTTTTGGCAGCAGTCAATTTGATTGTAAACTGTTCCATTGGTTTCTTTTTTATACGCCTTCTTTTGTCACTCTCCTTTCTTTGCTTTCTGAAATACATTATGTTTCTTGTCGTTTCGTTTTTCCCTTTATCAATCTTCATCATTATCAATTACATCCACATAAGGCAAATGTATTGTCGGAGTATCTACACAATCAGGAGTTGCCGCTCGACAAAACTTCTTTTCCATCATCATTAAAGCTCTTCTTTGCTACGGGGAATATAGAACCGCCTTAGTAGTGCTGTCAATTTTACTCGGACTTGTAGTACTGGTACTCGGATTTGTAGTACTGGTACTCGGACTTGTAATACTGGTACTAGGGTTACTCGCACTGGTACTAGGGTTTCAGGGATAAATAGATGTCTGACCCCTCCTAAAAAAGGTTGACACATTTTTGGGTTAAATACGACTTTTTGATGTCACCTTTTTTGTTGTTTGTAAAGCAAGGATACATGAAAATTTGTAACCCTAAAAAAGAATTACACAACTTCCTTTTATTCCTTCTTTTGGTTGTCACCCAGGGTCTTTGTTCCTACTCATTTTTACTCTTTTTTTGT
>CANCKV010000304.1 GCA_947378615.1 Chitinophagaceae bacterium
ATGCACCAGTAATATTTACTAATATATCATTGGGTTTTAATTGGGAACTTTTCATTTTATTGTGTGTTACTTCATCAATAAATGAAACTTCGTCAATTCTTAAACCATCATCATAAACATTTTGGCTTCTTAATAATGGCACTCCTGAATTAACATAAACTTCACTCCCCCCTTTAGGAGTTACTCCACTTCCTATTCTAACAACTATATCCTTTATTCTTTTAATTGACCAATCATTAGGTATGAAGCCAATCCATTCAATACCTGAATATTTGTAATTGTCATAACTCATAAATCCAATTTATTTTCAAGGGTAGCCAATTCTTTTTCTAAGTTGCTTAAATCAGAAGTTATATCAGTCACACCCCTTAATTTTTCAGGTGTATAGAAAACCTTATTAAAGTTAATTTCTACCCCAACCACATTATCCAAATATTCAAAGGGCTTGAAAACATATTTAGCCATAAAATCGGCTATGTTTTGCTTATTGTCTTCTTCAATAGGACTGTAAGGAATAATCTCATAATCCTTCTGCAAATCTTGTGTTAGTTCGGTTGTAATGCTAATGCTTTTTGATTGCTTTGTCTTGCTGTCTTTCTTCAAACTTGCTTTAATTACAATCTTACCACAACCTAATTCAATTTTTTCCTTGTCTGTTTGCTCTATAATTGTGTCCTTATCTGAATCGTAGTAGTAACTTGATTCTTTTGTAAATACTGTAAGATTATTTTCTTTGTAATCAAGTTCCGCCAAAAGGGGCTTAATACCTTCTTCAAAATATTGGTCTAAACTGTTATACTTTGTCTTATCAAAAGTAGTTATATCAAAATCAGATATTTCAATATTACCTTCTTCTGTTACCTGAGTAATTTTGGTAGGTGTTAATTTGATTGATTTGTCTTCTTTCTCTTCACCCAATGAATTAGCCTTAACAGGCATTTCAATTGATTTGCCGTTTTCATCTATGTTAGTAAGCATTATACTTTGACGGTTGTAATAAAAATGCCATTTATCAAACACCTTGGCAAACTCATTATCCTTGAAATCTGAAATGGTTTGAACTATTTTAGTTCTATTTGGCAAATCCATTTCTTTACGCTTCTTACCCTTACTTTTCTTTAATGGAACATACAGGTCACTTGCATTAATAAGCATTACCTTATCTTTTCTTTCAGAAGGTTTGTTCTTATTAAATATCCATAAATAAGTATAGATACCTGTATTAAAAAACTCGTCTGTTGGCATTTGTACAATTGCTTCAACCCAATCTTTTTCAAAGAAATACTTACGAATGTTGCTCTCGCCACTTCCTGCATCACCACTAAATAAAGTAGAACCATTATGAACAACTATACTCAACCCATCATCAGCAAGTTTGTATAAAATGTGCTGAGTAAATAGAAATTGACCGTCAGAAATAGAAGGTAATGCAACAAATCTTTCAGTAGTATCATTCTTTATGTCCTTTTCATAACCCTTCCAATCAACACCATAAGGGGGATTTGCTACGATTATATTAAAGGTCTTATCCCAAAACTTACCAATATCGGTTAAGGTGTTGCCATATTCAATTTGAGTGTCCTTTCTAAATCTACTTTCAATTTTGGCTAAGGCATACAATGTACCATTCCATTCTTGACCAAAAGTTGCAGTAGGTCTATTAGGAAATATTTCGTGTATCTTATCTTCTGTGCCAAAAATTAGATTTCCCCCACCACAAGTTGGATCGTAGAGCGTTAAGAACTTACTACTATCTTCAATCTTGCTTCCAATGATTTCAGAAATCAAGGAAATAATATCATCGGGTGTGTATTGTTCCCCTGCTGTTTCTGCACTAATATCTGCCCACTTACGCTTGATATGTTCTTCAAGTGTGGTTATTTCTGAGTTATTAAAAGGAACTAAATCAATTTCACTCCAGGCTTTTACAGAGTTAAATAAGATTCCTTTCTTCTTCAATTGTCCTGTTACTCCCGAAATGTCCAAGAATTTTTCTTCGTCTGTACCCTTATCTACCCCTAATAAATATTTTGTTTCTGCATCAAATGCTTTTAGGTAAGAGTGAAAATCTACATCAAAGGTTTTATCATTCTTACAAATGTCTTTTAAGGTTCGTTTTTTTCGGATTACATAGTCATTATATCCTAATCCTTCCAAATTGAACATCTCAATAAAATCTTCAATATCATCCCTGCCAACTTCTTTTTCTAATCTATCTGCTTCTCTAATCAACCTACTTTCAACCATTATTAATGCAAAAAATGGCATCATATATTTAGGGAAATCACTTTGTTTTATACCTGCACCAATAAGCAGGTCGGCAGTTTTCCAAATATCACTTTCGTATCTCAGTATGTTAATACTCATCAATTGTTACTTTAATTGGCCGCAATTTATGTTAATATACTATCAAACTTCATTAAAGGAGGTTTAAAGTTCTGTACTCCATTATTGGAAGGACTTTGAGTGTGCCTTGGCATATTTGGTTTTACCGGCACAACTCAACAATCCATCACTTAGATAAACTCCATTATTTCAAAGAACTTCGTGGTCAAAAATGTCCAAAAAGGTATTTACCAGACTTGCCAGTAATCTAAAAAATCATTCTTAATAATTTATATAGCAAGAAAGCAAGTGCTGGGAAATCGCTTAAAAATCAATTTTAGGCTGTGTTTGTCTTATTTATTTTTATGTATAACTTTTATCACTACAAAATCATTTTCATTTGTATAACCAAAACTTAATGCTACTGGATCACCATTGATTATATTACCTTCATGGATACTTTTGTATTTGATAATTTCCCCACTTTTAATACCTAATGAATTTGCAATGAAAGGCGAAATTGGCTCAATTGATTTTATACTAAAATCAATTTTCCTATAATAATTTTCTAAAAAATCCATTTCAGTTTTTTTATCAAAGGTCTTAATTGAATACTTTCCATAATCCCAAAAGTACCAATTGTGGGTTCTGCCTTCGTTCCTATCCTTCTTAATTCCTAATCTTAAATACTCTTTAATTAATTCAGGATTAATTAAAAAATCTCCTTCTATTGTTTCTACTGCATATAACTCATTATCGTAGTTAATTTTTGACATGTTTATTTATTTATTTGTTTAATAATTATTAAATCCAAATTATTTGGTTGAAGTTGTATTCAAATCACACAACTACAACTTCAATAATTCAACTCTTTGTTTAAATACCTTTAATAATGTATTTATGTAAGTTTTTTAGAAGGGGAAACCATCCCAAATATCTCTTGGCTTCCTAACGGGTCTCCCATTTGGATAACGCTTTTTTTCCACCATTTATACTAATACTGCTTTTTTTCTTTTGGTGTAGTAGTATGCACTTGGTGGAAGTGATTTATGATAAGTCAATTACTCTTCTGCTAGTTCCTTCTTTGTCATATCCTCGCCTTTTTTCTTTTTGACATATTTTTTTATATTTTTTTGTTCCCAGCATTTTACTATTAGGTAGCCGATACACCAGATTAAATTCAACTCATCTTTCAGGTATATTCATACCTTTCCCCCTTGCGCTTCCACGCATTTTTTTTGTTTATCCATAAAACTTTAATTAGTGTTTCTGAGTTCTTATCAATATGATATAGAATAGTTCTTTAACATACAAAAGTCAAATTAATCACTTTTTACAGCTAATCTAACTGAAGTCTGATTGAATTTCTGTCTTATAAAAGTTCAAAAAAAAATTCAATTTCTTCTTCAATAGTAAGTTTCCCATCAATTGAATCTTTTTTCAGTTTATCCAATCTCAGAAATCTCTCTTTTCCTTTTTCTTCTTGAAGCCACTTTTCAAGAGTTCCTTTAAGTTCTCTTTTCAACTTAATAGGAGCTACATTTCTATACTTCTCAAAAGATTGCATTTCTCCTATAATCACATCTTTTGTTCTTATATTTTTTTTCATTTTACTTTGATTTATGGTTAATTTTTAAGATTACAAATTCTGTATCGGCTGCTAAGTACCCAAAGATTAGACTCAAAGGGTCTGAGTGGTCACCATTAAATAAAGTTGGATTTCTATAAATCAGAAGCTCTCCATCTTTAATGCCAAACATTCTTTTATGGGACTCAGTCATCGGAATACTTTTTACATATTCATAACCTGCATCTGTATATGTTTTTGCAGCACTTAGAAATTCTTCTTTGGTATCATATATCATTACATATTGCTCTCTAAAATTCCAATAATACCAATTGTGGGTTCTGCCATCCATTCTATCACATTTAATCATTCTGCTGAAATCTTCAGCCAATGCTACTAAGTTGTAGCTTACTAAAATTGCCATATTTGTTTATTTTTATTTTTTATTAATTGTTTTTTGATTGTGCAGTTACTCGGATATAGACAATACTTTATCTGTAGCAGTATAAGTACTACTATATCCTTGTAAAACCACTTATTATTTGATTATTGTCTTGGTAAAAATTGACATAGAAAAATTATCTTTCTGGAAGAAATGCTTTTATCAAAAAATACAACTTGATTTCTTAAAGAGCTTGCTTCTAATGTAGTGTCAATACTTTCTCCTGTTGAATTATCAACCCCAACAATTAAAACATTCCCTCTTATTAGGTTCATTTTCCCAAATAGCATTAATAGAGGTTTATCAGTATTTAACCCATTATCATCTACTACAATATCATTTAATTTATCAAAAGACACCATATCAAAGCTTGGACAATTTACATGTTTTTGAAAACTATCTACTGAGTTTTCAATAATCACATCACTTACTTTGCCTTTTTGGGCATCAATTAAAATTGCTTTAATTTTATTCATTTTTTTATTTTTATGTTATTAAATACTGCTTCATTTTCCACTATACAATAGCATTAAGCAATTTGCCTTTACTAAAAATCCCTGCCATACTTTAAATTAATTAATGGTATTGATTTGTGTATTTTGGTGTTATTTTTTCTTTATTTATATAAATTTAAGAAATTTTTTTATTAAAAAAA
>CANCKV010000305.1 GCA_947378615.1 Chitinophagaceae bacterium
CGAAAGATCGCATTAGGGATTGTTTTATTGCACCTGTTCAATATGATAAAAATGGGTTGATGTATGACGACCTAAGTCAATTGGACGAAAAGTATAAGTAGTTACTTTCTTGATATTTGTGTGATTTTAAATTAACCCATTGATGCAACCTAACTTCTCAAAAACATTAACAAGTGCTTCAAATCTCCTTCGAGGTTTGTGTTTTCGCAAACCTAGGCGAATACAAAAGCTTCTATGCACCCTATTTATTTCACTATTTACTTTATGGGTTACTAGTTCTTTTTCTCAAGATACTCTATGGAAAAAGCCTTTGACAGATAGGCTCAATAAAATGGCTGATTCTTTGTCCCAAAATCTAAATCCTTGGGCAGTTCCAAATAGAGTGTTTATGGTAGAGCAATTTGGTGCAGTTGGAGATAGTATAACGGTGAATACGAATGCAATCCAAAACGCAATTGATTCTTGTGCTAAAAATGGGGGAGGTGTGGTGTTGTTTTCTAAAGGACAATATGTAACAGGAACAATTATACTGAAATCAGGTGTAATGTTAGAAGTTACTAGTATTGCTAAAATATTAGGTAGTACTAATATCGCAGATTATCCTGAAAAAATAACTGAATACAAGACCTTTCGACAATCAATGATATATGCAGAAAAGTGTACTAACGTAGGAATTAGAGGGAATGGTGAAATATATTTCAGAGGGGAGTTGGTTAATTTTCCTGGTGTAGAAACGATAGGTCAAATAGTAGGAAGACCCTATGGAATAAAGATGGTGGGATGTAATAATGTAGTTCTACAAAATATCTTTTTACATAACTCCGCCGCTTGGATGCAAAGCTATACAACCTGTCAGAACATGATCTTTGACGGAATAAAAGTAATAAATCAAGCTAATTATAATAATGACGGATTAGACCCTGATGGATGCTCTAATGTTATAATACGCAATTGCTATATAAATTCTGAAGATGATGCAATGTGTTTGAAAGGAGCAAGTGGAAAGCCGTCAAGTAACTTTTTAATAGAAAATTCCACATTCTTATCTTCATGCAATGCCCTAAAGACGGGTACTGAAACTCAGGGTGACTTTTTTAAGATAGTTGCTCGTAATCTTAAGCTTGGAGGGATTTCCAATGATTTATATGCACTTAAAAGGCATGATGCAACGTCAGGGATTACTTTGGCCACCGTAGATGGAGGTAATGTACATGATATATTAATTTCAAATGTGACGATTGATAGTGCTAGGTGTCCAATTTTTATGAGAATAGGTAGCAGGTTAAGACCACTTTATAATACGCCTCCTAAGGAAGTTGGCTATTTAAAAAATGTAATCATTCAGGGTGTTTCAGGAAATTTCAATTACAAAGAAGGTTCACTTATTTTAGGTATAAAAGACCATCCTATAACTGATGTTATTATTGATAATTATAAAATTAAAGTGGAGGGTGGCGGTACTTCAACTATGATTGATAAGGAAATTCCAGAAAATGATACAAGTTACCCCGATGCCCGATTTTTCATTCCACAAGGCGTACCATCTGATGGGTTTTATGTTCGTTATGCCAACAATATAAATATCAGTAATGCTCAAATAGTTCCACTTAAAAGTGATGCAAGACCTGTGATAATTGTAGATGATGGTACAAGCGGAATCCTATTGAATGCTAATTCAATCACTCAAAATGGTAAAATAAATATCAGTCTAATCAAACAGTCAGGCTCTGTGTATAACAAAATGGATAGTACTTCGCTATCCTTCGGAACTCTTTTCAGTAATGCAGTTGGTATTGAAGATGCAACGAAAAAGAATAATGCAACCGACAACCTCTCTATCAGTGAAGGCAGTTACAGTTTGAGTATTGATAGGAGAAAACCTGCTGCAGTAAGTGATATCTTAGGCCTCAAACTTGGTCAATTAAGTGGTACAGATTACAAGTTCATAATAGATGCAACAATATTTCGTGCAAATGATGTTGTTCCTTATCTGATGGATAATTACAATAAGACTTCTACTGCAATAGCAGGAATTGACACAATTTCCTTCACTGCAGATGCAAAGGTTGTAGCTACTTTTCAAAATAGGTTCAGTATTGTCTTCAAGCCCTCAACATTATCTGTAAACAGCATTGTTGTTACGGCCACTTCAATAGGAAGTGTTGCTACAATCAAGTGGAATACGTTTGGTGAAAACGCCGTCGCATATTATACAATAGAGAAATCTATTGATGGTGCAAATTATACTTCAATTGGTCAGCAAATTGCTCAAAATACGGCAAATGTTATTTATACATTTACTGATAATGCAATGGTTAAAACTACATTCTATCGTATAAAAGCAGTTAATACCGATGGAACTGTTATATATGGTAACACAGTCAAACTCACCACTCACTTCTTACCACTTATAACAATCTATCCGAATCCATTAGTTAGCAAAACGCTCAATTTCAGTTTTACCAATGTCCCTGCCGGTAAATACTTAGTTAACATCTATAATGTGTTAGGACAAAGAGTACAAGAAGTTGCTATTAACCACTCAGGTGGTAATGGTTGCAATGCAATAACAATAAATGGGCTAATGCATTCAAGTATTTACAATGTAACTATTAGGGATTCAGGTGGTCATACCCTTTATCAAACTAATTTATCTGTTCAACCCTGATAGAATAGGGTGAAATATTAACTCGGTTGATTAATGACAAGTGTTATCTACCAGAAAAAGAAATGAAATTTAATTTTAAAACACTATAATTTTTTAATAAGAATGAAAAATATCATAATTAGTTCAATTTTTACTTTATTGACAGCATCTTCTTTTTCCCAAGCTAATCAATTCGAAAAACCTCTGAGTATCAAGTTGAATAGAATGGCTGATTCGTTATCTAAACATTTAAAACCTTGGAAGGTTCCAAATAATATGTTTCGGGTAGAACAGTATGGAGCTGTTGCGGATAGTCTTACAGTTAATACAAAAGCAATTCAAAACGCAATTGATGCCTGTTCAGAAAAGGGGGGAGGTGTGGTATTATTCTCAAAAGGGGGATATGTGACGGGAACCATTCGTTTAAAATCAGGCGTGATGTTAGAGGTTTCTGAACAAGCTAAAATTTTAGGAAGCACCAATATCTCGGATTATCCTGAAAAAATCGAAGAATTTAAGAGTGTTATGAGTGAAAATCACATGTACAGACAGTCATTGATTTATGCTGAAAAGTGTGTGAATGTTGGTATTAGAGGAAAAGGGGAAGTTTATTTTCGAGGGGAGAGAGTGAATTTTCCTGGTGAAGAAACCTTAGGTAAAATTGTTGGAAGACCATTTGGAATTCGGATGGTAGAATGTAAAAATGTAGTGCTTGAAAATATCTTTTTACACAACTCCGCTGCTTGGATGCAAAGCTACATATACTGCCAGAACTTAATTTTTGATGGAATAAAAGTGATTAATCAAGCCAATTTTAATAATGACGGATTAGACCCAGATGGATGTACCAATGTAATAGTTCGGAATTGCTTTATCAATTCTGAGGATGATGCCATGTGTTTGAAAGGTGCAAGTGGAAAACCAACGAGCAACGTTTTGATAGAAAATTCTACAATCTATTCCTCTTGCAATGCCTTAAAAACAGGTACAGATACGCAAGGAGATTTTTTTAACATACTTGCTCGCAATCTTAAACTTGGTGGAATTCCAAATGAAATGTTTGCCCTTAAAAGGCATGATGCAAGTTCAGGAATTACTTTGGCTACTGTAGATGGAGGCAATGTACACGATATATTAATTTCAAACGTAACGATTGATAGAGCAAAGTGTCCAATTTTTATTAGAATCGGCAACAGATTAAGAGCAATTCCGAATACCCCATTGAAAGAAGTGGGCTACTTAAAAGATATTGTCATCGAAAATGTTTCCGGAGAAAATAATTATAAGGAAGGTTCTTTGATTTTAGGAATAAAAGACCATCCAATAACTGACGTAGTAATTAATAATTATAAAATTAAGATGGAGGGGGGCGGAGATTCATCCCTAATAAATAATGAAGTTCCTGAAAAGGAAGGAGGATACCCAGATGCACGTTTTTTTATAAAACAAAACTTACCATCTTATGGTTTTTATATTCGCTATGCAAATAGGATAAATGTCAATAACGCTGAAATAATCCCTGTCAAAAAAGAGGCAAGACCTTTAATACTAGTTGGAAAGGGAACAAGTGAAATTTTATTGAATGGTAATAACATCAAATAAAAGCTTTGCTTAATCTGAGTAATTAAAGCGACTAGAAGGGAACGGAAGATAATTGTTAGTTATTAGTGATTGGCAATAAATGGATAATTGGTCTTTATAAAATGTTAGGCCTTTACTAACAAATAATAACTTACCACTAACAACTAATAGAGATAGAAGTCCATTAGGATGCTGCCTACGTTTGAGTGTTTAGCGGACGGTGTCCTTGGTTTTAAAAATCAAGAATAATAGGTTTTGGGTTTAATATTTCTTATAATAAATGTATTAGTATGTGTTCTCTTCATTTTAAAAATAATAACTATCCATCAATCCTCAAATCTAACAATCCTCAAAATCCTAATTCAGACAACCTTCTCCAACCACAAAAATCACAAGAATCACAAGAATCATAGTTCAGATAATTTTTGTCATGCCGTAGGCATCTCATTCATAAAAACAGCCTCTTAATAATATTTTACAATGAATCTTTTATATTCAATTTGTTTTATATTCGATTGTTTTTAATTGAAAATCAATTCCCTATTATTCATCTCTAACTGTTTAAATTATACTTTTCTTATATCAACTACATACATTTTGTACTTGCTATTATAGATAACTACTATTACAGTACAAATTAATGTCTTTAATAGTAGTTAATACTATTAATGGAAAATATTATGGTCAATTAATTAAATCACTTTATATGCTAGACCAGCTAAATACATGTTGTTTTA
>CANCKV010000306.1 GCA_947378615.1 Chitinophagaceae bacterium
CTCTGAAAGATGGCTATTAAGAAAATTACTACGAGTACATTACAAAGGATGAAGACTAGTGGAGAGAAAATCTCTATGCTTACGGCTTATGACTTTTCTTTTGCAAGAATATTTGATAATGCAGGTGTTGATATTTTGTTGGTAGGTGATAGTGCTAGTAATGTGATGGCGGGCAATGAAACTACTTTGCCAATTACCCTTGACCAAATGATTTATCATGCGCAATGTGTGATGAAGGGCGTGAATAGGAGTTTTGTAGTAGTTGATCTTCCCTTTGGGAGTTATCAGTCAAATTCTGAGATAGCCTTAGCCTCTTCGATTAGGATTATGAAAGAAACTGGGGCACATGCTATTAAACTCGAAGGCGGCGAAGAGGTTGCTGAGAGTATTAAAAAAATTGTAAGTGCAGGAATTCCTGTGATGGGACACCTTGGATTGACACCGCAGAGTATTAATAAATTCGGTTCTTATACAGTGAGGGCTAAGGAAGATGTGGAGGCTGAGAAGCTAAAGAGGGATACTAAAATAATAGAAGAAGCGGGATGTTTTAGTGTTGTTTTAGAAAAAATTCCTGCGTTATTGGCAAAAGAAGTAACAGAATCGGTTCACATTCCTACGATTGGAATTGGTGCAGGTAAATATTGTGATGGTCAGGTGTTAGTGATGCATGATATGTTGGGGATCAATAGTGAATTTAAACCTCGTTTTATAAGGAAATACCTAGAATTGGAAACACTCATTTCTGGTGCAGCAAAAGAATATATTGCAGATGTCAAAAGGAATGATTTTCCAAGTGATGGGGAGTCTTATTAAACTGTTTTAAATTTTAAATTTTTAAGTTACTGGTTACTAGTTACAGTTACTAGATTCAACATATAGGTTACTGGTTGCGGGATATAGATTATATATAATTAGGATGGATATTATTCCTTGAAAATTTCATTTCACCGATAAAGCATTTCAATCTACCATATTATTAGTGTCTCAAATATTTGGAAATGTACATTTGGGAAAATAATTATAAATGACAGGCACTAAAAACAAAAAAATATTATTAAGCGTAATTCATATTGCTGTATGGACTTGCTTTTTAATGATACCCTTTGTTTTTCAGCCACACTCAAGAGAGTCACCTTCTCCTGTTGCAATCAGCAATCATTTTAGGGCAGTATTAATTTCTAGTAGCCTTTTCCTAATAGGATTTTATTATATCAACACCCTTTTTCTTATACCGAGCTTTTTATTTGCAAAAAAATGGTTGTTATATATTACAAGTGTTGTGTTATTGTATATCTCATTTTTGTACTTACCTGAATGGGTAGCCTCATTTTTTACTGATCCATCAACGAATGAAGTAGGTCATCGCTTTAATGAGGGAGAGCATTATCGAAGACATTTTTCTGATTCCTTTCCTCCGCCTCCACATCGACCTGGTTTTGGAGGTTCTAGACATCGTTTTCACTTTTTTCCAGGTTCGTACTTGATTTTTATATTAGTGTTTGCAATTAGTACCTGTATTTCTTTAATTCAACAATGGCTAAAGATTGAAGAGAATAAAAAGGAAATTGAACGCGATAAATTAAATACAGAACTCTCTTTTTTAAAGTCACAAATCAATCCACATTTCTTCTTTAATACACTCAATAATATATATTCACTTGCTGTTACTGGTAGTGAACATACAGCTTCTGCCATTCTAAAGTTGTCGTCAATTATGAGGTATATTATTTCTGATACTCAAGTTGATTTTGTGCCATTAGAGAATGAGGTCACTTTTATTAATCATTTTATTGACTTGCAATTAGTAAGACTTACAGATAAGGTTTCAGTTGATTTTACAATAGATGGGAATGTGGATTCGAAAATGATAGCACCATTGATTTTTATTTGTTTTGTCGAGAATGCTTTTAAATATGGTGTAAGTACTAAGGAAAGCTCAATCATCACTTTTCATCTTAAGGTAAGTGATAAAAAAATAATATTTTCTTCTTCCAATAAAATAATTAAAACTGAAAACTTTTCAAAAGAAGGGACCGGGATTGGTATTTCAAATGTAAAGAGAAGGCTCGATTTGTTATATCCTGAGAAATACACACTAAATATATTTGATACAGAACATACATTTTCAGTAAAACTAGAAATATTATCATAATGATTACAGCAATAGCAATTGATGATGAGCCTTTGGCATTGAAACTTATTTCACAACATTGTGAAAAGATAGAGTTTCTTAATTTAAAGAAAGTATTTACTAATCCCGATGAGGCAATTACTTATCTATCTGAAAACAAGATTGATCTTATTTTCTTAGATATTCAAATGCCTGATATAAATGGTTTGCAATTTTATAAAAAGCTTTCTATACCTGCACCACAGGTTATTTTCACAACTGCTTATAAAGACTTTGCAGTAGAAGGATTTAATGTTGATGCAGTGGATTATTTATTGAAGCCATTCGATTTTGAAAGGTTTAATAAGGCAATTTTGAAAGCGAAGGAATACATTGAGTTTTTATCGGTTAAAGAGGTCAGCAATAATGCCCTTTTTGTAAAAGTCAATTATGAGATGATGAAAATTAATCTTAAAGACATTGAGTTTATAGAGGCATTAGATGACTATATAAAAATTCATATTAAACCTGTATCTGTTTTGACATTAATGACTTTGAAAAATGTATTGGAAAAGTTGCCTTCGCAAGAGTTTATTAGGATACATCGATCCTACATAGTTCCAATATCTAAGATTCAGAAATTTTCTAAGAATAAGGTAATAATTGGTGGAAAAGAATTGTCAATAGGTTCAAGTTATGGAGACGTATATGATTTATTGATGTCGAGGAGTCATGTGTTAAAGTAAATCTTCTAAATATTGGGTTTTAAAATGTCATTATAAGCGTTTTTTATTATTAAACGTTTTTTTGAATTGATTTTAAATGTTAAAATTCTATGGTTTAGATACATGTAAAATGTATTTTTCTTTAAAATATTATTCAGTAAAAATATAATAGATACTTAACATTTTGGGTCTTGTTGGACTATCAGAAATCTCTTGGTGTAAATCGCCACCTTTTAAACAGATGAGTCCGTTAGGAAGAGATGCGGTACTTCCTTTTCTTAAAAGTGGGCTTGACCATTTCCATAAATCTTTCAAAGGTGCAACTGCACGGCTAACAGCAAAGTGAAATTTTCTTCCTTTAATTTCTTCAGCACGGATGTGTTGTGTTGTTATATTCTTAATCCCTGTTCCTTCCACAACTGCTTCAACAACTTTCAATTTCTTTCCAATACTATCCACTAAATGGAATTGAACATCTGGAAAAAAAATGGCTAATGGAATGCCAGGAAAACCACCGCCACATCCAATGTCAATTACTTCCATTCCTGCATTGAAATCGGCAACAGCTGCGATACTTAAACTATGCAATACATGGTGCGTGTAAATTGAATCAATATCCTTGCGAGAAATTACATTTATTTTTTCATTCCATTCGGTGTATATGCCCTTTAATGTCTCAAATTGTTTGATTTGAGTCGGCGTAAAATCTGCGAAATATTTATATAGAACTTCCAATGAAAAATAAGTTATGAGTTATGTAAAATGAGTTTTAAAATGAAATGTGATTTATATCATTATCAATTATACTTTTTCAATTAATGACTAGTTCCATTTCTGTTTGGGCTTTCTGAAAAAAGATGGGAATGCAATAATGTAATAGACGAACATCCATAAATCCAATAAAATGAAATAGGGAAATAGGTCTGATTCATTTAGTTTTTTCATACTCTTGAAATAGATAATGCCCTGAATCAACCACCTAAATGCAAGAACTGATAGGGCAATCCACCAATTAAATAGTATGGCAGCTAGTGTAAATAAAGGAAATAATAATCCAAAACTGACGGAATATAATCCTAGCAAGAACTTATGTTTCGGTTTGTAATATTTGGTAGTGGTATAATGACGGTATTTTTGGCGCATCCAATCTTTCCAAGTTTTTTTTGCTTCAGTCAAAGTGTGAGAATCAGGGTTAATTACAATGGCTGTATTAGTTTTGGTTGCCACCTTATTTATAAACAAATCATCATCTCCACTTGGAATCATATTTATAGAAGAAAATCCTTTGTTCTTCATAAACAATTCTCTTTTGTAACTAAGATTTCTACCTACTCCCATATAAGGGATTCCAGCTAAAGCATAAGAAAAGTATTGTAAAGCAGAATGGAATGTTTCAAAACGAATTAGAGCATTCAATAATCCTTTCTTTTTATGAAATCTTCCATAACCTAAAACAATTTCAATCCCTTCTATATAAGTATTTTGAAATTGTCGAACCCAATTTTCACTTGCAGGAACACAATCAGCATCGGTTAAAAGAACAGTCTCGAACTTAGCACTTTTTAGACCCATAGATAAGGGGAATTTTTTCCCAATAATCATTTTGGCTTCTTGTTTAAGTTCAATATGTTTTAATTTGTCAGTAAAGGCCTTTTGGAATTCTTCAATAATGTATTTAGTTTGATCTATTGAATTATCGTTAACGACAATAATCTCATATTTAGAAGGATATTCCTGTACCATTACACCAGGAAGATTATTTAAAAGGTTTTCTGCCTCGTCTCTAGCACAAATAATTACTGAAATTGGTTCAGATGTTTTATCAATTGAGGTATTGGGCTTATAAACTGCGAGCCTTCTAAATAGAATAATATAATATAATACTTGTATAGCAGTAACTGTACAAAATATGACAAAAATTCCGAGTCCAATCTGATTTAAATTTAACTGCATGCCGCAAAAATAATGTTTCTAAGAAAGAATATGCCTAAAGAAAGCCAAAATAGATAAAATCATTGCTAACATGAGTGGAAAAGAATTTTATTTAATTTAAAAAGGATTGTTATAAGGCTAATTCTTGTTACAGGTTTCTAGTTTCAGGATTCAA
>CANCKV010000307.1 GCA_947378615.1 Chitinophagaceae bacterium
TATGGGGAAATGATAAGAGGTTTAAAACGATGAAATAAGAATTTTGAATATTGAATTATTGAATGTATGTAAACTAAAATATAATTGATAATTTGATTGAAATATTTCTGATAAACTATTCAAATATAATATTTTACAAAAAAATATAAGACGCTTAGAATAAACTAATTGAAATGAATGAAGTATATCTCTACTTTATTTTAATAAAACTTATTTAAGCATTCCTATTTTCTTGTTAGTCCTAAAAAGTTTTTAAGTACGAAAAAGCCTTTACAAATTATAAAAACAGGATATCAAAAAATACTATAATGATATTACATGTTTGAATTTATTTCCATATTTCATTTTAATAAAAGCGACAACAAATTAATTTATTGAGACAAAAAATTAAATAGAACGATAATTAAATGAACGTTTTTAGCTGAAATGAGCACAACAAAACACAAAATAGATATAACTTCCCACAACTGTGGATAAAACGGCGTAAAAAAGCACTAAGAATATGATATTTTACGAATATTAAAAACTATCTTCGCCCACTTACAAATAGGTATCCTTATTTGAAATGATCTTTGTGTTTATATTCATTAAATAAAAAGGTCATTATTAAGGATTTAGATAACAAAAAATTTCGTGAATCGCTGAAATGGAAGAAACACCGCAACAAAATTTGCCTGAGCAAACTACTGATAACGACCGTATCATACTAGTGAATATTGAAGAGCAGATGAAGACTGCTTACATAGATTATTCTATGTCGGTTATAGTGGGTCGTGCATTGCCAGATGCAAGAGATGGCTTCAAGCCCGTTCATAGGCGCGTACTTTTTGGTATGTATGAATTGGGAAACAATAGTAATAAACCATATAAAAAATCTGCCCGTATAGTAGGGGAGGTGATGGGTAAGTTTCACCCTCATGGTGATGCCTCTATCTATGATACCCTCGTTCGTATGGCACAGCCTTGGACTATGCGTTACAAAATGGTGGATAGTCAAGGAAACTTTGGTAATCAGGATGGGGATCCACCCGCTGCAATGCGTTATACCGAGGTAAGATTGGAACGTTTTGCTGAGGCAATGCTGGAAGATTTGGAAAAAGAAACAGTAGATCATCAATTTAACTTCGATGATAGTTTGCAAGAACCTACTGTTTTGCCTACTCGTATTCCTCAATTATTAGTGAATGGTTCATCTGGTATTGCCGTTGGTATGGCCACTAATATGATGCCTCACAACTTGAGTGAAGTTGTAGATGGCTGTGTGGCTTATGTTGACAATCCCGAAATAACTTGCGAAGAACTTATTGAGTTTATTAAGGCGCCCGATTTTCCTACAGGTGGTGTTATCTACGGAATGGAGGATGTAAAAAATGCGTTTCTTACAGGACGTGGTAGGGTAGTAGTTCGTGGTAAATGTCATGTCGATACGAAAGCAAGTGGTAGGGAACAAGTGGTAATTACACAAGTTCCTTATCAAGTTGGATTGGATGCTTTGACTAACAAGATTGGTCAATTAGTAAACGATAAAACAATTGATGGTATTGCGCACGTTAACAATGAAAGTAATCAGAGAGAAGGAAATAGAATAGTAATTGATTTAAAAAGAGATGCTGTTGCACAAGTGATTATCAATCAGTTGTACAAGTTTACTGAACTACAATCTAGCTACGGAATTAATAATGTAGCTATCAGTAAGGGGCGTCCTAAAACAATGAACTTAAGAGACTTAGTAGTCGAGTTTATTGAGTTTAGGATGGAAGTCATCATCAGAAGAGCGAAATTCGAATTACGCAAAGCAGAAGAAAGGGCGCATATATTAGAAGGGTATTTGAAGGCTTTAGACCATTTAGATGAGGTCATCAAATTGATTCGTGGAAGTAGAACTCCTGATGATGCGAAGGTATTATTGATTGCAAAGAGTAAGGAAGAAAATTGGTATATCAATCAATCTGTATTTGAAGAATTAACTGATGAATTGTATCGTCAAGAACAAGGTTTCTCAGAAATACAAGCGAAAGCTATCCTTGAATTACGTTTGCAACGATTGACAGGCATGGAAAGAGATAAGATTGTTGATGAATTCAACATTTTATTGAAGACCATTAAGGGCTTGAAAGAATTATTAGCTAGTGAGAAGTTGAGATATGAATTAATCAAAACTGAATTATTGGAAATTAAAGCCAAGTTCGGTGATGCAAGAAAGAGTGAAATTCAATTCCTTTCTAGTGAAATGAGAATGGAAGATTTCATTAAAGATGAAGATGTCGTAATTACAATTTCACATTTAGGTTATATTAAAAGAACGACTGCAGCCGATTATCGTCAACAAAAAAGAGGTGGGAGAGGAGCTCTTGGAACCAAAACTCGCAATGAAGATTATGTAGAACATTTGTTTGTGGCATCCACTCACCATACGATGTGTTTCTTTACCGAAAAAGGAAGGTGTTTTTGGTTGAAAGTGTATGAAATTCCTGAGGGAGAAAAAAATACAATGGGAAGAGCCTTACAAAATTTAATGCAAATACCTCAAGACGATAAGGTTAAGGCAATCATTGATGTACGGAAATTGGATGACAAGGAATTTGTAAATAGTCATTATATTGTATTATGTACTAAGAAAGGTACAATCAAGAAAACTCATTTATTTGACTTTAGCCGTCCTAGAGCTACAGGTGTAAATGCAATTACAATTAATGAAGGAGATGAATTGTTAGAAGCAAAACTTACAGATGGTCATAACGAAATCATGATGGCATTGAAAAGTGGTAGAGCAATTCGTTTCCCAGAAGCAAAGGTTCGTCCTACAGGTCGTGGAGCAATAGGGGTTTGCGGTATAGAAGTAGATGATACGAAAGATGAAGTGGTCGGTATGATTTGTGTTCATGCGGAAGATAAGACTAGGAATGTATTGGTTGTATCAGAAAATGGATATGGTAAAAGAACAGCAGTTGACGAATATCGTATTACAAATAGGGGAGGTAAAGGTGTTAAAACTATTAACATAACTGAAAAAACAGGTAGCCTAGTTGGAATAATGGATGTCAATGAAACTGAAGATTTGATTATTACTTGTAAATCAGGTGTAACATTAAGAACTTCATTGGCATTGATAAAGGAATCTGGAAGGGCTACTCAAGGTGTAAAATTGATTCGTATAGATAGTAAGGATTCGATAGCTGCAATTTCTAAAATTGAAGAACAAGAAGAAGTCATTCCTGAAGGAGATGTACACACAGAAGGTATTATTAGAGCGGAAATAACTGATGATAGTTCTGAGATAATTGAAGAAGGAACAACTATTGAATCAGCCGAAGAAGATGTTGATAGTGACGAGAAGACAGATAATACGGAAGAAGAAACAGATAACAAATAAAAAAACTCTTTTATGAAGAAGGTTTTATTGATGTCTTTGATTGGCATCACGATGGTAGCAAGTGCACAGAAATTTGATAAAGTATCGACACCTGCAATTATGAAGCAATATGAGCTTGCTAAAGTTGAATTAGATAAACTAATGGCTGATCCTAAAGCTCAAGCAAAGGCAGATGGATGGTTTTGGAAAACAAAAATATATGCTGGTTTTTACAGTGATGCAGCTTTAAAAGTTAAATACCCTAATAGTCAAGTGATTGCAGACGAAGCATTCATCAAATATAAATCTCTAGATCCTTCTTTGAAATTATTAAAAGATAATAATGGACAAGATGCTTTATTTAATTTATATGCTCCATCATTCAATAATGGGATTGCAACGTTCAATGCAAAGAATTGGGATTCAGCATATTACTTCTTTTCTTTTGCGGTAAAATATAGTGACTTTATTTTCCAACATAAATTTAGCACTAACCAAAATCAAGCATTTGATACTACTTCGATACTGTATGCAGGATTCTCAGCTCAAAACTCTAAAAATGCAGATAATGCAGTAAAATGTTATGATAGACTCATAAGTTCTAAAATAGGAGGTGCTACGTACATTGACATTTATAAATTCACTTTGGTAAATGCAATAAACAATAAAAATGAGTCGGATTTCAAAAAATACTTAACCTATAGTAGAGATATGTATCCGAATGAAGATTGGGAAGATTATGAATTGAGTTATTTTAGAAAAAACTATACACTTGCAGAAAAGGCTTCGATGTATGATAAGGAAGATGCATCAGGAACAATGTCTGCCAATAGATATTTACAATTCGGAGATATTTTTGCTAATATCCCCAAAGAAGAAAAGGAAATGCTTGATAGTGCAAAGCGAGATGAATATTTACGCAAATCAGCTGATGCATTCAAAAAATCAAATTTAAAGAATCCTTCAGATGGAATTGCAGCCTTTAATGCAGGTGTGATATATTACAACATATTTAGTATTCAGGATGATAAGGTTAGCCAAGCAAAGAGAGCATTACAAGATTTAAACACAAATAGAGTCGTAGAAAAGGAACCTAAAAAGAAAGCGGCCTCTGATGCAAAATTTAAAATGCAATCTGATGCCTTAAAGGCTCAAAGAATTGAACTAGAAAAGCCAATGTTAGCAAATGCAGATTCAAGTATTGTTTGGCTTGAGAAAGCATTTAATCTTTTAAAGGATAAAAAAGAAAGAAGTGGAGTTGATAAAAATTGCTTAATTAAATCAATCGATTATTTATCAAATATATATATTTATAAAAGAGATAAATACAGAGGTAAGGATTTAAAAGCTTTTGATGAAAATGATACTAAGTTTAAAACTTATGATGCGTTACACGATAAGTATAAGAATTAATACATAATTGTTCATGAATAAAAAAAGCTTCACAAATAAATTGTGAGGCTTTTTTTATTCCCTTGTATTTAAAAATCATCTATAAAAACTTTCTTAATCTACAATCTGTAATCTTTTTCTCAATCATATAATTTATTATGATTGATTGAGAACAGCTAAAAAAGAGGGGATA
>CANCKV010000308.1 GCA_947378615.1 Chitinophagaceae bacterium
GTAAACATGTTTTAGATATGATATCTTATTTCTTTGGATTGGCAGGAGCACATTTTGGTAGAGATTATAGAATATTTATCGGGATAATCTTATACCTCACAATTCCATTTTTGATTTTTTCAAATATGAAATTTATTATTAAAAAGGAAATCACTCCTTTTTTAAGCATGTTATTATTTATAACACTTTCTATTTGCTCTACTTCAGTTTTCAGGTCCGGAGGGGATTTGTCTATTGATCAAGCATCTTACACCATCAGATACCTCATTTATCCACATCTTTTAGCCGCTATACTCTTCTGTATTTTGGCAATTAGGCTAGAACAAGTAAAGATTAGAATATACATTTTAGTTTGCCTAAGCATTGTTTTCATAAAGGGATATAAAGAAAACTATGACTACGGAGAAAAAGGTTATATCAGAATTAACAACAGATTGACGACCGTTAATTATAATTATCCTGATTCTAACTATGCAAAAAAAATAGAAGTAGAAGCCTGTAAAAGTGGGATTTATTGCATTGAACCTAATCGATAAATAATGTTCTTAAAAATTAACAACTGTGATAATAGTATTGAATTAGTGCTATTTCTATTCAATTCTATTTTATACTATCCTTTATAGTTTGATGATATTCTAAGTAATAAATTCTTAATAGTATTAAGAAATAAGAAATAATCAATGGCCCAAATATCAATCCCGTGAGTCCGAAATAACGTAGTCCTATAATGACTCCTAATACAGTAACTATAGGATGAATATCTGCCATTTTTTTGGCCAAAAGAAATCTGATTAGATTGTCGCTTGCCCCAATAATAACTATCCCCCATCCAATCAAAAAGATACCTTGCCATGTATGTCCCTGCACCAATAAATAGAGTGCCATTGGTAACCATATCAATGAAGTTCCTACAATTGGAATAATGGAAGAAAATCCTGTGATGACACACCAAAATCCAGGGTCTGGAACCCCTGCAATTAAATAAGCTATGAAAGCAAGAAATCCATGTGCAACAATAATCAATGGTACCACCACTGCATTACTGAACGTTTGCATCTTTAATTCATTACCAAAGATTTTCATTTGACTTCTTTTGAAAGGAAGAAAGAACATTATAGATGCCTCTAATCTGTTCGTACTAACTATCATGAAATATAAGAAGAAATACATCATACCGATTGTAGTGAAGAAGTTGATGCTGCTATTAAGAATAGAGGAAACAAAACTCGTTGCAAATTCCTGAATACCACTAACACTACTACTTACAATATTAATCCCATATCGCTTTTGAATGATTTCGCCCAAATGTTTTACAGGTTTAAATAAGGCGACAGGATTTTGTACTACTGATATTATCTTGCCATATAACATAGTTGCCACTAAGCCAATAGGTAATAAAATGATGAAAAAGGAGATGACAATAATAAGAATGGCAATTAATCCTTTCTTTAATTTCCAACGCCTTAGTAAATAATCTATAAATGGTTTACTTAGTACATAAAACATTAATGCAGATAAAAAGGCAGTAAAAAAATCCAAAAGACTCCAAAGTAGTCCTCCTGCAAAAATCAGGATAATCACTAGAAAGAAATACCTATTTACTGAAAAATTTGTTTTACTAGAAGTCATAATGAATTGTCTGAATTAATGAACAATATTAGAAAAAATAAAAGTATAGAATTAATGTGAAAGTTAATTGAGATTATTTTAATTTGCCTTATATAGTTACTCAATTTCTTATGGCTAAATTAACTTCATAATTATATGATACTTCAATTAACTCGACTGTAAATCATTTCACAAACGATATATGGGTTTGAACCCTTAAAGGGATGTTGCATTTTCCAATAAAGTTTGAAAACAAAATAGGGGGCAATGCCCCCTATCTTATTGTAATTACATTTATTTTAAAACCGATTAATTAAACTCCACTATATGCGCTGAAACCACCGTCAATTGGTAGTACTACGCCGGTAATGAAACTTGCAGCATCTGAACAAAGAAACTGTATTGCTCCGTTCAATTCATTGATGTCACCAAAACGTTTCATTGGTGTTTTAGCAATAACTTTAACACTTCTTGCAGTTAAACTGCCATCAGGATTAATTAATACAGAACGATTTTGATCTCCGATAAAGAAACCAGGTGCAATTGCATTAACACGAACATTATCACCGAATTTCAATGCCATTTCTGTTGCTAACCACTGAGTAAAATTGCTTATTCCCGCTTTTGACAGTGAATAACCCGGTACCCTAGTAATGGCAGAAAATGCAGTCATTGAAGATACATTGATAATATTTCCTGTCTTTTGTTGTGACATTACTTTTCCAAAAACAAGACTAGGATAAACGGTTCCATTGATGTTCAGTTGAGTAACTTTTTCCCAATCAGATATTTGCATATCAAAAAAGGACTGATCTTCTCCAAGAGTTGCACCTGGAATGTTCCCTCCTGCAATATTGATTAGGATATCAATACTACCCCAATGTTCTACTACCTCGTTTGCTACTTTCTCGAGACTAGCGATATCTAGTACATTACCTACTATCCCAATTGCTTCACCTCCGAGTTCTCTTAACTCACCTACAATTCGGTCAAGAGGTTCCTGACGAATATCAAGCGCTACGACTTTCGCACCCTCCTTGATAAAACTTTTGGCTACACTTCCGCCTAGAACGCCACCTGCGCCTGTAATAATTGCGACTTTTCCGCTAATACTAAATTGACTCATATTTATATTAATTGATTGATTAATTTTCATCAGGTCATTTAAATTATCATTAACTGTATCGGGCAATACTTACAGTTGCTAACAAGCAAATAATCTTTTTCTGAATTGAAGTGCCAAAATTATGCACTTTCGTAACATCATTCAATTTTGCACTACATTTTTTCAAATATATTTAAGCAAACGTTTTTTTAAATTATTAGTTTATGTAATACCCCCTCTGCTATTATCATTTAATTGGTTAAATGTTTTGATATCAAAGATGACAATTTGATGTATTCGGGAGTTGCAAAGAATAAGTTGATACAACTAGCTTTATTGAAGAATTATCTAATAGTTTGAAATCAACAATTCAATATTCATCGCAGTTTTCGCAACTACATAAATAATGTTATTAAAAACCATGTAAATTTTACAATGATGCGCTTGTAAGTGATAGATTTTGAATACGAAAACGCTCAATTAAAATCTATTTATTTTTAACAAGCCGATTTTAAGATTAAATTTCTTTTATCAAATTCATTCAATCAAATCAAAGCATCATTCCATTTATCTCGGGTTTGACAGAAGGAACATTCGAAATGACGAGAAAGATGTTGCAAAGGAAGTCTGAATCAGTATTTGCATGATTATCGATAATTAAATCTTGAATAACCCAGAATCTGTTTAATCATGATTTATACGGATTTTATCATCATCTAAACCCACATTATTTTGACACACCCTGTTATCGACACTACTTGTTGTAGCTGTCAACTCCTCTAAACTGTCATAAGTGATGCAAGTACTGTCAGAGTTTTGATAAGAAGTACCATTTAGTATGGATTTATTGTCGTTATTCATGCATAAATAATGACACTTTTTTAATAAAGCCTACGATTAAAAGTAAATATTATTTCTAAATGGTTTGTATCATTTGTTTTATTTTTCAAAAAGCCAAACGTTAAAATGTAAACGAATGATAAATAGGTAAGGCATTGAAATAGGTGTCGTTTACAATTACGTTCTTATAAGCAATTGCTTTGCAAGAAAGATTTTGCTAAAATCATATAATAAGTGCGATTAATAGATTCTTTACTCAATGTCTTAAAGAGTTTCGTGGAGACACGAACCTCGGCAGTCTGCCTCGCGGCGTGTCCTCACGCAGCGAAAAACTTTTATGCACCCATAGATTCTTTACTCAATGTCGTCTTTAATTGCTTTATATGTTTATCAGCAATCATTTCTCAAAATTCAAAGTATCAAAACATAATTTCATTGAAAAAGCCCTTAAAGATTTCTCTTCAAGGGCTTTTAATACCTTCCACGATCTCTTATTTATTAACTTATTACTAATATTTCATAGCTCCTACGTTCTTATCCTCTTATTAATACAACAACAACTTATCCAAACGCTTAATTACTTTATCTACATTAGGAAGCATTGCAGCTTCTAATGCGAGATTAATTGGAATTGCAGGTAAATTCATTGCTCCAATCACTTCTACTTTTGCATCAAGAAAGTGATAACAATTATTAGAGATACGCAGTGACAAGGATTCAGCAAATGAATTATTCTGTTGTTCCTCACTTAAAACAATCACTTTTCCATGACGAGTAACCGCTTCAAATACCAATTCTTCGTCAAGAGGGAATAATGTTCTTAAATCAATCACCTCCACTCTTCCCGGATATTTCTTTGCGGCAGCTTTTGCCCAATAAACGCCCATTCCGTAAGTAATAATACATACACTTTCTCCCTTCTTTACAAAAGATTGCTCAGCAGGTAATATAATGTTTGCCTTTCCTAATGGGAAAATATAATCTCTATCGGGTTCTACCATCCTAGCATCTTCTGTTCCAGGCATCTTACTCCAATAAATACCCTTATGTTCCAACATCACAACAGGATTCGGATCGTAATAGGCGGCCTTCATTAAGCCTTTCATGTCGGCAGCATTTGATGGATAGGCAACTTTGATTCCTTTAATAGATAATAAAGTGCTTTCTACGCTACCACTATGATAAGGGCCACCACCACCATAAGCACCCACAGGAACCCGAAGTACTACTCCTACAGGGAATTTTCCATTTGTCAAATAATTTGACTTCGAAACTTCACTTACCAACTGATTGAAACCAGGATAAATATAGCTTGCTTCTCAGGTAATTGGCTCGTTACACCAGGGCGATCCTGGTACGCTGATACCTGCCCTGATAAAGG
>CANCKV010000309.1 GCA_947378615.1 Chitinophagaceae bacterium
GAAAAACAGGGATATTTCAAACGCAGTTGCTGCAGAATTTCAAGTACCACACGAATCACCACAAGTCATTGTAATTTACAATGGTGAGTGTATCTATTCAGAAAGTCATTATGCTATAAATTTTGAGGAAATAGAAGAGGAGGTAAATAGAAACAAAAAATAATTTGCTCTGAACAGAATAAGGTTGTGAATTTTTCGAATTATTGAATTCATTTTAAAACAAAAAGTTTAAGATTTGAATTCGCCCTGTACTAGTCACTTTATTATTGCATTTAGTAGCTTTAAAGAATGTTTTTTGATTGAAAAGAGGCAGATTTTGTCTAAAATTTTTTTTGATACATTTTTTTTTATACTTTGCACCCTATTAATAAAAGAAATTACACTTTTTCGGAAGCATATTTGTTTGTCTAGCAATAGTTTAATGGACAATATTCAAATGATTTCGGAATAAATGCGAACAAATTTCATTATGAGTATTACAAAAAAAATTATGAAACAGTTATTTTTATTCTGTTCAATTACATTACAGTTACTAGTGTTGACAACTAGTGTAAATTCTCAAAGACTAAGTCTTATAGGTTCTGTAGGTGCGAGTAATTACAGGGGGGATTTATCCACAAATTATACTCCACCTTTTGGTGTAGCGTTTGGCTTTGGGGCAACTTATGATATAGACGCTAGATGGAGATTACGTTGTAATTTTAACAACCTAAATGTTCAAGCCGATGATGTTTTATCTCCTAACGCAGGTTTATCAGATAGAGCATTAAATTTCAAAACTAATATTTCTGAATTTGCGTTATTAGGAGAATATGATTTATTGGACTATGAGTACAATAGAATCATTCCATATATCTTTGGTGGTGCTGCTGTATATCATTTTGACCCACATCCATTACATCCGATTACTCAGTATGGTGATGTGAATTTGCACAGTCTAGGGACAGAGGGGCAATTAATCTCAGGGCTTCCTGGAGTAAAAGGAAATTATTCTGATAATGTATATAACTTAACTCAATTGAACGTTCAGCTTGGAGCTGGTGTTCGTTACGAAATAAATGATGACATATCCTTAGGTCTAGAAGTAAATCTAAGAAAACTTTTCACTGATTATCTTGATGATGTAAGTGGTCCACATTATGTACCCCCCTCTGATTGGAAGGCTGCAAAAAACTATTACACTTCACTTGGACTAAAGGGGAAAGCAGATCTTGACAAAACAGTTGAAGCAGAAGCCTATGCATTTAGAGGAGTTATTGGGCTTTCCAAATTTTCTGAAGCAAATGCAAATAGTTTCCCTAGGGGAAATCCAAACAAGAATGACGCATTTTATAGTGTTCAACTTAGATTAAATATTAGAATTAATTCTATAGGCGGGCCAGATTTCACTTTATTTTCTACTGAACATACAAACGGCAGGAAACAATTGAAATGTGCAGGTAATGTCTATTAATTGTACAATATTATATTTTATAAATTAATACAAATAGACCGCCTTTTTTAGGCGGTTTTTTTATTACACAAATAGCAATACAAATAAATGATTACTATAAATATAATTATCATTGCAATTACTTGCCTTATTTCTTATTTAGCTTTTTCAAACGAAGCTTTAATGGATAAGCTAATCTTTTATCCTCCCTCAATAACAAGAGATCATCAATGGTATAGATTCATTACATCAGGGTTTATACATGCAGATATGATGCATCTTGGATTTAATATGCTTACATTATATTTCTTTGGTAGAAACCTCGAATATATTTATGCCTCTTATTTTGGAGTGAGCCCATTATGGTATCTAGTTTTATATTTTAGTTCATTGATTGTAAGTCAGATTCCTAGTTATTTAAAAAATAAAAATAATTATTATTACAGAAGTTTAGGTGCTTCAGGTGCAGTATCTGCCATTGTATTCTCCATGATATTATTAATGCCATGGAGTACTCTTTATGTATTCATCATTCCTGTTCCTGCAATCATATATGCTGTATTTTATCTTGGCTATTCTGTGTATATGAGTAAAAAGGGAGGTGATTCAATTAATCACGATGCCCATATATGGGGGGCACTTTATGGTATCCTATTCTCTATTGCTTTGCACCCCGACGTTTTGACAATATTCTTTCAAGAAATGAGTCATCCTCATTTTGATTTGACTCCATAGTATTTTTTACGTAGCAAAAATTGAATGAACTACATTACTTTTGCCCACTTCATTTATTAAATTATGACAAATATTGATATTTCAACTCTTGTTGAAAGTAATAAAGATTCTCAACTTCGTGAAATTGGGTTCAAAGTTTTGAAAAATGAGCGCATAAATTTTGATGATGGAGTCCTCTTGTTTGAAAAGGGTTCACTATCTTACTTAGGAGCATTGGCAAATTATGTACGAGAAACAAAGCATGGAAATGTGACCTATTTCAATCGAAACTTTCATATTGAACCAACAAATGTTTGTGTGTTCAGTTGTAAATTTTGCTCCTACTCCCGTTTGTATGCACACAAGGAAGAGGGATGGGAGTTATCAATTGAACAGATGCTTGATATTGTAAAAAGTTATGATGGCAAGCCTGTAACAGAGGTACATATTGTTGGAGGAGTTCATCCTAAAATGAATCTTGATTTTTTTATTGACTTATTAAAAGCCATAAAAGCACATCGACCAGAATTACATATCAAGGGTTTTACACCTGTAGAGCTTGATTATATGTTTAAGAAAGCAAAGGTTAGTGTTGAGGAAGGAATGCGTCTTGCACATGAAGCTGGTTTAGATTCATTACCTGGAGGTGGTGCTGAAATTTTTCATCAAGAGATTAGAACAAAAATTTGTGATGACAAAGTGGATGCCGATGGTTGGTTGAATATTCATAGAGTTGCACATCAACTTGGAATGCATACGAATGCTACCATACTTTATGGTCATATTGAGAGTTTCTCTCATAGAATTGACCACATGGAACGATTAAGGCAGTTACAGGATGAAACTAAAGGTTTCAATACCTTTATACCTTTAAAATTTAGAAATAAAGAAAATGAGATGAGCCATATTGAGGAGAGCTCAACTATTGAAGATATGAAAGTTTATGCTGTTTCAAGGTTATATCTTGATAATTTCCCTCACATCAAATCATATTGGCCGATGATTGGAAGAAGAAATGCTCAACTCTCTTTGAGTTTTGGCGTTAATGACATTGATGGAACAATAGATGATACAACTAAAATATATTCAATGGCAGGAAGTGAAGAGCAAAATCCTACAATGAATACAGAACAACTTGTATCGTTAATAAAACAAGTTAATAGGGTTCCAGTAGAAAGAGATACATTATACAACGTTATTCATTCATTTGAATGAAAGCCTTTCAGTAAGAAACATTAAAAAAATCGGGTTATAGGTTAAATGAAAGTTATTCATGAAACCTATAACCCGAAATATTAATAATCATTCTATTATTCTTTTGACTTACCTTTTACAATAGTATCATTTTTGCCCTTACCAATTGCAAGATTAATTCCAAAATGAAAATTAGTATTTCTTACATCGTCCATTTTGGATATTGCAAAAATATTATCACTAACTAAATAAACTTGAATAGGTAAAAGATTTAACGAAAGGCCTAATCCAACATTATTCGTCTTATTAACTCGACTAAAACTTGCAGATACGTTTAGAATATTAGACAGCTCTTCATTTATAGAAATAGAAATTGCGGAGTAAAATTTTTCGTTCACAAACTTTCCAAATAATAACAAACCAGCATCAAGCCCTTCTGCAAGTTTATAATTTGCTCCTAAATATATTTTTGTTCCAATACCTGTTTTATACGAGTTTTTGGTTTTTACTGGATCAAACGTATGTTTCAAACTATCTGTAAGTGTATCCAAAAATGGTTGTAGAGAATTACCAACCTTATTAATATTAAAACCACCAAAAGTAAAGGTAGAACCAGTAGATTTGGTTTGATAATTAGAAACATTTGTATTCCAATTTATAAACCCAAGGTCAATTATACTTCCTGATACAGTTAATTTGTCGTCAATTTTATATGACGCTCCCAAATCAATTCCAACGCCCATATTCTGACCAAATAAACCGAATGAATTATTCTCATTTGATCCAGTATCTATTGAAGATGAATTTATCAATAAGTCGGGAGTTGTTGTGATAGCATAAGTTGATGAATCTGTATATATGCCAAGATTTGCTCGTTTCGTGTTCAAATTGGATATGCCAGATAAGATTTTTAAATGGCCTCCATAAGTAAGTCTTTCATCTTTTGTAATATGTGTAAAGCCTAAGGCATATTCAGTGTATGCAGTTGAATTGAGTTTTAAACTCAAATTCGCCTGTTTCCCCATAAATGCATTATTCCCATTAAACAGAAAACTAAACATATCCTTTGAATAGGATAAGTTTGCATCAAAACGCAAACGTGCATTAAACGAATAATAATTTTGCTTAATCCTTACCCCCACACCAAATAGTTGGGTATTAAAAGCTAATGCCATTAAATTTTCTGCATCAAGCTTGCTTAGCATATTCGCAGAATTAAATTCCATAGAGTCATCTTTAGCTCTTTTGGTGATTAAGTCTGACATTGCGAATCCAGAATTCGAATAGCCAACTGAAATAGAGGACAGCATTGGCAAATTGATATTTAATTTCGTTTCAGGCATTCGACCTGGATTCAAAAAAGTATTTTCAGACAAGGATTTAATATTATACTGTGTTAGATTATCTTGTGAAAACCCATCAACTTGACTTAATGCAAGGATAATGATGAGTAATACTTTTAGGTATCTGTTCATTTTTATTAATTTTAAGTTGATAAAGTAATAGTGTCTAGTTTAATTTATAATGAGCTTTTGCGCCTATATTGATGTCAATTGTTTGGTTTGAATACATCACAGCAGGTTGTTTA
>CANCKV010000310.1 GCA_947378615.1 Chitinophagaceae bacterium
TAACTGGCAGCCCCTACTATTGGACCTATACCCTTAAAGGGAATGGGTTGGAAACATGGCGACCTCGCTTTACTTATTATGGTTTCCGCTATGTGTTGGTGGAAAATGTAAAAGCAACCGACGAAAAAAATGACAATAACACCCCTAAGATAATTAGTCTAACTTCTTTACACACCCGTAATTCGGCACCTGAAGATGGTACATTTTCTTGTGGGAACGAGTCTTTCAATCAATTTAATCAATTGATTAAATGGGCCATCAAAAGTAATTTTCAAAGTTTGATTACCGATTGCCCTCACCGTGAAAAACTTGGTTGGCTAGAACAGGATTATTTGATGGGCAACTCCATTCATTACAACTATGATATTTACAAACTTTATAAAGGGATTGCTTTTGATATGATGGATGCCCAATCTGTAGATGGCCTCGTTCCAGATATTGCTCCTGAATATACCAAATTTGGAGGTCCATTTAGGGATTCACCTGAATGGGGAAGTGCTTCAATTATTTTGCCTTGGCTAATTTATGAGTGGTATGGAGATAAGACAGTGATGGAAAGTGCCTATCCGATGATGGAACAATATGTAACTTTTCTACAAAAAAAATCAGTTAACAACATTCTAGATTATGGTTTAGGTGATTGGTACGACTTAGGACCTAAGTTTCCTGGACAAGCACAACTTACTCCAAAGGCAGTAACAGCGACGGCTATTTATTACTATGATTTACAATTATTGGCGAAGATGTCATCGCTCATCAATAAGAAAACAGAGACAGAAAAGTGGTTGACTCTAGCTGAACAAGTGAAGACTGCTTTCAATGCAAAGTTTTTTGATAAGGACAGGAAGGTATATTCTACTGGTAGTCAAACTGCAATGGCGATGCCGCTTTGTGTGGGATTAGTGAAAGAGGTCGATAAGAAAGCAGTTTTGGACAACTTGGAGGATTCAATCTATTTACATGGAAAGGCATTGACTGCAGGAGATGTAGGTTTTCATTTCTTAATAAAGGCATTGACTGATGGTGGGAAAAATCAATTGATTTATGACATGAATGCTCGCAATGATGTTCCTGGATATGGGTTTCAACTTAAGAAAGGGGCAACTTCATTGACAGAGTCTTGGGCGGCTTTGGAAAGGGCTTCAAACAATCATTTGATGCTAGGACATATCATGGAATGGTTTTATGCTGGACTTGGAGGAATTAATCAAGTTGAAAATGGAGTTGCCTTTCAGAAATTGGATATAAAGCCTGAACCTGTAGATGGAATTCCCTCTGCAAAAACAAGTTTTCATACTCCTTATGGAATTGTCTCTACTGATTGTGTCAAAACAAAAGAAATATTTAGATTAAAAGTAACCATCCCTGTTAATAGTTCTGCCAATGTTTATTTGCCATCGAAAAAAAGTTCTACAAAGGTTTTTGAAAGTGGAAAGCCAATAGAATCCTTACAAGAGATTAAATCAATCGACTTTAAGGAAGGTAAATTTGTATTACAAGTTGGCTCAGGAAATTATGATTTTGAGGTAAAGGAGTAAATTCTAAACTATTTATTCCTTATAAAGAATTAAAGTCAAATAGAAGAATATTAAAAGTAAAGCTTCGTTTTGAACGAAACCTACCATAATAAAACCTTCCATAATTATTCGATTTCTCTCTTAGTCCCAAACCAATTGATGAAATCAATGCGAAGGAATAATGGAAATAACTTTCGTTTTTTCATCATATTCTTAAGGTAATTCAACTCTTTTGAAACGTGCTTTTATCTTTGCATAGATTTCTTTAATGTAAAGAAGTTGCCTTTTGCTACCTTATCCTTAAAAATGGGTCCTCCAATTGAGCTTGTTTGTCATTAGACATCAACTTAACAATTCGTTGAGCTCCTCGTCCACCTTGAAAATTATCTTGACTTTTAGTGATTCTTTAGGTTCTTTTCCTACGGTTAATTAATTCAACTATAAATAAACGACTCAATTTCCTATAGAAACTCAATTTTACGTTCACAAACAATAAATTTGCAAACATGACTACTTTTTTGCACACTGCCGATTGGCATTTAGGGGCTAACCTTTATAATGAAACTCTTGATGAAGACCATGAATTATTTTTCAATTGGCTAACGACGGAGTGTATTCCAGAAGTAAAACCACAGGTATTAATCATATCAGGTGATGTTTTCGATAAAGCAAATCCATCTATCAATGCACGCAAACTGTATTTTAAATTTCTTGCAAAACTCATCGACTTGAATATAAAGCAGGTGATTATTACTGCAGGTAATCATGATTCAGCTTCAATGCTTGAGGCACCGAAGGAGTTGCTCGAATATCTAAATATCCATATTATAGGTAATGCACCGAATGATGTTCGAGAATTATTAATATCTGTAACAGGAGAGAATGGTGAGGTAGTAGCAAAAGTAGCTGCAGTTCCGTTTCTTCGTGAACAGGATGTACGGTTTTCTCAATTTGGCGACAATGAGGAAACTCGTGAAACTTCATTGAGAAAAGGCATTTTCGATTATTTCAACGAAGTTTATGAAGCGGCATCAGCCTATAAGAAGGAGGGTATTCCATTAATTTGCATGGGTCATCTTTTTGCATCAGGTGTTACTATTTCTGATTCTGAACGACCTGTTCAGGTAGGAAACCTAGCAGATGTAGGTGCCGATTGCTTTCCTAAAGAAAAAGTTGATTATGTGGCACTCGGTCATATTCATCGACCACAAAATGTGGGAGGTACAGACCATATTTGGTATAGTGGTTCTCCTATTGCACTTAGTTTTTCTGAATGGAAACAGGAAAAGTCTTTGCGAATAATAAAGGTAGATGGGGAAAGTGTTAAATCTGAAAGGATTGCCATTCCTTTATTTAGAAACCTTATTCGACTCGAAGGCACTTTTGCAGAAGTAAAGGAAAAAGAAAGGCAACTCACTAATGCGGCACAATTACCTGCTTATCTTGATATTAGTATTGTTGAACAAAACTATGATCCAACAATCAGCAGAGCTATTGTTTCATGGATTCAAGAAATAACTAAAACAAGAGGAAGTTTTCATAAAATAGCTTCCTATAAATTTACTTTTATTGATAAACCCCTCACTCTTACTAAACTTACGGATACTAAGTCATTGGCAGATACAACACCTCTAGAAGTCTTTAATAAACTATTGGAAGCTAAAAATGCAGATAAAGAAATGACGAATACTTATATTGGTATCTTTCACGAACTTTTAGATCAAATTCAAAATGAAGAAAATTAATTTATATGAAAATTCAGAAAATATACATCAGGAACATCAATTCATTGGCGGGGGAACATACGATTGATTTTACTAAGCCGCCTCTTTCTACTACTGCATTATTTGCTATTACTGGCCCTACTGGTGCTGGTAAGAGTACTATTCTCGATGCTATTTGTTTGGCTTTGTATGATCAATGTCCGCGTGTAGGAAAAGCGACTTCCGCCAAAATAATAAATTCGGGTGCAATAATTACAAAAGGAGCATCTGAAACCGAAGCAATGGTTGAATTTGAACAATCGGGTTATATTTATAGAAGTAGATGGACTATTCAGTATAATAGAAAGCATAATTTGAATGATAGGATGATGGAACTTTCTATGTTTGATATTGCTGAGTCTGAAAAAAGTAAACAATGGAAATTGAAGGCTACTAATTCTTCTGTTCCAACTAAGAATGCGGAAATCACCAATCTCGATTATGGTCAATTTACTAGAAGTATTCTGTTGGCACAAGGGGATTTCGCAAAATTGCTTACTTCAAAAAAAGATGAACGTTATGCTTTAATGGAGAAAATTACTGGGGATGATACTTACAGGAAATTGGGTAAAAGGATTTATGAAATTGCTTCCCAAAAAAGCAAACAGATTGAATTAGTTGACAATGAACTGAAACACATTGTATTTCTTACAGAAGAAGAAAAAGTAGCTAAAAGTTTAGAAATTAATACAATAAAGGAGCGTAGTCGAATGGGTGATTTTGTAATTAATCAATTAAAAGAGTTGATTAATACAAAGGAACAATTAGTTGATAAACTCAAACGAAAAGATTCATTAAACGAACAACTAGAACGTTGGGAAAAAGATACGAATGATTTTAGTGTTGATAATAACAGACTCTCAGCCTTTGAAAATGTGCGTCACTTATTTGCAATGATTAAGGAGCTTGATACATTAAAACAAGGACTTTCCAATCTTGAAAAAGAAAGGATTCTAGATAATAACAAATTGCAAGAACTAGAAGCAAAATACCTTACTAAGGAAGCTCAATGGAGTAATCTGTTAAATATTTCCTTTACCAAGGACAATTGTGTTAAAGTATTGTCAGATAAGTTTCAAGATATCAAAGAAAAGCAAGAGGCACATACAAAGGCAAAAGGTGAGTATGAATTAGCAAAAAAGGAAGAAGCAAATACAAAGTTTGAACTCAATTCCATTCAGAAAAACATAAAAGACACGAAAGAAAACATTCAAATAACAAGTAATTCTCATATTAACAATGCAGAGAGTCTATCCCAATTTACCCAATTAACTACCTCCTTCCATTCCCTATCAGTTTGGATTAGTAATCAACAATTACTTGTTAAGGAAGCTCATGCAATTCAAACAGAAAATAAAAGGGATATAAATGAAGAGATAGAAGTTACTAAATTGTATTTAGAGAACAGCTATGATGAAGTAAGTAATAAAATCGTAGCAATAGAATCAAAAGGTAATAATGAAGAAATAAATAAACAATTACGTGACTTGGAAACCAAAAAAGCTGCACTGAATGCTGGATTGGAAGCATTATCCCAAATAGAACAATTAAATTCCGAATTAGTTGGAAAGAAAATAACTATCATTAATGACACAAAGGTTATTTCCGAATTGGTAGCTAAT
>CANCKV010000311.1 GCA_947378615.1 Chitinophagaceae bacterium
CAGTAAAGTTCATCCAAACAATGGTGGATTTTATATCAATCCATATTGGTATCGGATGTCAAATAACTCCCTGTTGAAAGGGTATGATAGTTTGATGCAACAAGTAGATACTTCGCAAGCTAATAGTAATAGAAAGAAAGCATTTTTAAAGAAGTTAGGAGCTATATTTGGAAAAGAAGATGCTAATGCTCAAGATACAAGTAGTTTGAAAGCAACATCATCAACAAATAATTCAGGTTATGTAAAGTCCACAGTGAAGGATCAGTCGCAAATTGATGTAGATGCTTTTTATCAAGGACATTACAATGAATTATTATTGAAAACAAAACTTGATGAAAATGAAAAAGCATTGGCACAAGTAAATCTAGTTGTTCAATATCAAGTAAGTGATGCATTAAAGAAATTGGTAGGCATTCAAGAAGAGAATGGGAAGGAAAAAGAGGATCAGGCTCTTGATAGAGCAAGAGAGGCAAAAGTTACTATCACCTATATTTCATGGGGGTCTTATTTCATCATTCTTTGTGTGGTCATTATACTTATATACAACGTAAGAAAGAGTATGATGTATGAAAAAGAAATCATTGAAGCAAGAGAAACTGCTGAAAAATTGGTACTCACTAAAAGTCGTTTTTTGAGTAATATGAGTCATGAAATTAGAAGCCCATTAACTTCTATCATAGGATTTACAGAACAACTCGATAATATTGAGTATGATCCTGACAAAAAACGATACCTAAATGCCATCAGAACTTCATCAGATCATTTGCTCACCACAGTAAATGACATACTTGATTTTTCTAAACTTGACGCAGGTAAACTGACACTCAGTTCGTTGCCATTTAGCATCAATAAGATTGTTAATGAGGTGTTATATGCATTTTCTGTTTCGGCTCAAAAGAAAAATATTACACTACAAGCCGATGTACAGATAGATGAAGATTTGATTGTACATGGTGATGCTTTTAGATTGAAACAAATATTATTTAACCTAACAAGTAATGCAATTAAATTTACAGAACATGGGAAGGTGAAAATATCAGTCAAGAGCATGAGCAGAACTGAAAAAGACATCATGGTAAAAATTGATGTTCAGGATTCTGGAGTAGGTATTCCAAGTGATCAGTTAGAATTTATTTTTGAAGAATTTGCACAAGCAACTAATACTAAAAGTGGTGGAAGAAGAGCAATAAGAGGTACAGGGTTAGGATTAGCGATTTGTAAAATGCTAACAGAATTGCAAGGAGGTAAAATTGGAGTAAAGAGTGAATTGAACTTAGGTTCAACATTTAGTATTACCATGCCTTATCATATTGAAGCATCAAAAAAAGAAGAAGCTTCAACCATATCAATTGAAGAGCCTATTAAATCATCTGAAAGTTTTTTTGGGAAAAAAGCATTAGTGATTGAAGATAATGATATGAATATTCTGCTAATAAAACTTCTATTAAAGAAACTTCAATTGACATTTGATGTTGCTAAGGATGGGGAGGAAGGTGTCAGACTATTTGAAAACAATTATTATGATGTAATTTTAACTGATATTAACGTCCCTAAACTTACAGGGGACCAAATCGCTGCAATTATCAGAAAGAGTAAGGATATACGGAAATGTAATTTGCCAATTATTGCTTTAACTGCAAGTATTATTGGCGATAATACAGAACAATATTATAGAATGGGTATCAATGAATTGCTTGTAAAGCCTTTTAAGGAAGCTGATTTCAAAGAAGTATTACAAAAATATTTATTGAGCTAGATTCATTTGTTAAAGATAAAGACGGATACAATCCGTCTTTATTGTTTAAAACTAAATAATGAAAGAAGAAATAGATTATACCAACAAAACAGTTTTGCTTGTTGAGGATAATGAGATGAATATCAGGTTGTTTTCTTTCTTGTTAAAGAGGGTCAAGATTAAATTTGATACAGCTACAGACGGC
The DNA here is from genome assembly GCA_947378615.1 of Chitinophagaceae bacterium. GTDB lineage: Bacteria > Bacteroidota > Bacteroidia > Chitinophagales > Chitinophagaceae > Parasediminibacterium. The sequence goes on from CANCKV010000311.1 coordinate 1,941, forward strand.
GAGCAAGGACTTGAATTATTTAGGAAAAATCATTACGATCTTATACTTACAGATATCAATATCCCGAACCTCAAAGGCGATGAGATGACAAGAATCATCAGACAAGATAAAGATGGTGCTAAATCGAAAGTACCTATAGTTGCCCTAACAGCTAGTATTCTTATATCAGAAACAGAACTATATTTGGAGGCAGGAATCAATCAGGTATTAATCAAACCATTTACAGAACCCGAATTTAAAGAGATATTAGAAAAATACCTTGACTAGATATATGATAATTTCCTTACTTATTTTTTTCCAAAAACCAATTCAATTAATCCACTTATTAACAGTACTAGCAATGCCCCGATAACATTCAACCATAAGAAACCTAAACCAATAACATCATATTTATCTAAGGTAAATAGTAGGATGACTAACAATTCACTAATGATTGCGCCTAAAAAAACAGACTTCCCTCCCACCCTTTTTAGATAAAAGCCCACAAGAAATATTCCTAAAATAACACCATAAAATAATGAACCTAACATATTTACTGCTTCAATCAAACTTCCGATACCTGAAGATAATTCTGCAGTTATGATGCTAAATATTCCCCAAGCAAGTGTATATAACTTCGATGTTTTATACTCGTAACCGTTGATTGCATTTTGGTTTTCAAATCTTGAATAGTCTTTCTTAATTTTTCTATGAAAGTCAATCATAGTACAAGAGGCGAGTGCATTCAATGCTGCTGCTATCGACCCCCAAGCACTCATAAAAATGATAGCAATCAATAGTCCAACGATTCCTTTTGGCAAAAAATCTATAACAAAACGAAGGAAGATATAGTTAGTATCATTAGTATCTGCGTCAGGCAAAGCCTTCTTAAGTGTGGCTTTATATTCTTTTTGAATCTCTGTTAGTTTAGCAGAACCAAGTTTCAAATTTTCTTTTAATTTTATATTCTGAGTATTCAAGAGAAAGTTCTTGCTATTGTTCTGTTGATGCAACTGTTGTTGATAATAACTATTCTCTAGCGTATTGAGTTTACTTTGGTAGATAGTGGTCTTTCCTTTATCGGCAAGTGCTTTATTGAAGAAAATTGGGGCTGCATTAAATTGATAAAAGGCAAATAACATGGCACCTAACAGCAAAATAAAGAACTGCATAGGCACTTTTACTAATCCATTCATTAATAGACCGACTTTACTTTCGGTACTATCTTTTGCAGCTAGATAACGCCCCACTTGTGATTGATCAGTCCCAAAATATGACAAAGCCAAAAAGAAACCACCTATCACACCACTAATAATATTATATTTATCCTTCCAATCAAATCCATTTTTTGTAAACCCTGTAGTGATGACATTTAATTTTCCTCCTGCCCCACTCAATTGCAAAGCCTGTTTGAATCCTATACCAGAAGGCAAATAATTCATCATACAATATCCTGCTGTAAACATCCCTCCAAAGATGATGACCATTTGTATTTTTTGTGTATAAGCAACAGCCTTGGCCCCCCCACTCACGGTATAAATGATTAGTAGTCCCCCCATAACAATGTTAGTCCAAAAGATATCCCAACCCAACAACGATGAAAGTATGATTGAAGGCGCATAAATGCTTACTCCTGTTGATAATCCTCGCGACAGGAGAAATAGTGAAGAAGTGAAGGTTCTTGTTCTTGAATCAAACCTTTTTTCTAAAAACTCATAAGCTGTGAATACCTTCAGACGGCTATATAATGGAACAAAAGTGATACATAATACAACCATTGCAATGGGTAGTCCAAAATAATATTGAACAAAGCGCATGCCATCTGTGAATGCTTGTCCAGGAGCTGATAAAAATGTAATTGCACTTGCTTGTGTACCCATAATACTGAGTAAAACAAGATACCAAGGGAGACTTCTATTACTCAAAAAATACCCTTCCAAGTTTTTAGATGTACGGCTTTTATAAAGTCCATAAGCGATGATGCTCGTTAGCGTACCTATTAATACAATCCAATCGATACTGCTCATGCAAAATAATTAGTAACCCAGGAAAAGAATATTTTAATGGCAATCAGTACACCAATTACAAATAGATACCATGAATACCAAGAGGAAAACAAGGGTATGTTGTTTTGTTCAGACATATTTTATTGTTCTATATAAATATAAAAGGTTGAAAGGACGCAAAGTAAATGTAAAAAATTATATAAGGCAGGGCATAATATCTCAATAATAAATTGGTACTAATAATTAGTGGAAACAATTTAAAATTTGATTGGAGGGAATATAGATTCTTAACCTTTGAATTATGGTAATGTGAATTAATAAAGAAGAATGACAAAAAGTATTTTTCAAGTCATTAAAAGGGTGTAAAATAATGCATTACTCCAATGTCAATAACAAACCAAAATAAATTTGAAACTTAAATAGCATTTACGATAAATTAACAACAAATTGACTACAAAAATAAAAAAGGGAAGAAAGAACAAAGTCCTACTTCCCTTAGAATTTCTATACGAATTTGATAAACCCAATAGCAATATTAAATGCCTAAATTATAAGGAACTTATTTGATTGCATTATTTCTCAATGTCAAACACCGTGAACTTAGTTTAAATTATCAACAAAGAATCTCCATAACTAAAAAACCGATATTTGTCTTTTATTGCTTTCTTGTATGCTTCCATTGTTAAATCATAACCCGCAAAAGCACAAGCCATAATTAAAAGGCTTGTTTTTGGTAAATGAAAATTAGTAACCAAACTGTCTGCAACATTAAAACTATATGGAGGATGTATGAAATGATTTGTCCACCCCTCAGAAGACTTCAACAATTTCTGTGCGGTAAAACTTGATTCCAAAGCCCTCATTGTAGTAGTTCCAATAGAACATACGCGATGCCCAGTTTCTTTTGCTTTATTTACAATTGCACTTGTTTGTTCTGTAATTTGATAATATTCAGCATCCATTTTATGCTTACT
>CANCKV010000312.1 GCA_947378615.1 Chitinophagaceae bacterium
CAAACTGGAAATGCAGGGCCGTTGATTGTGGCAGCTGCTACAATGGATTCTGATTGTATTGCTTATGCTAAGCAATGTTTAGCGGATAATCAATTTTTTGCTTGCCTTACAAATGCTTTAGCGATTACTCCTGAAGGGTTAGATGTCTTTAGCGATTATACTGCAATAGCTAAGGCAACAGATAATGGTAAGCGTTTGCCAATGACTGATGGTCAGCCTGATTTTGTTTGGGCAGATGAGGAGAGTGGAATTGCCGCCATGAAAAAGGGTGAAGAGAAACTTTGGATTGAACCCTATTGGCAATCAAAGTCACAGAGTGCTATTAATGGTATTGCACGTTTTCATTATAGTACCATTACTTATGACCAATATGGTGTTTTAGAAACGACCCCATTTTTTACTTATGCAGGTCAATACATTACACGCCCTAATTTCGTAGATGGAATGGGAGGAACTACTTATATGCCTCCTGATAAGCCGATAAATATTTATGCAAATGAGAAGTTACCTGTTGCGGCTAATGGATTTATGTCGCCTCCTTCACCCATTTCAAATACTTATTATCAAACCTATATTGGGAAAGCAGATGCCTACGCTTTTAGATTTGGTAAATTCTTAATTGGGATGAATTATCGGGCTAATAACTTCACGTTACAAGTTCCAAATGGATTTACTTCAGCTACCGAACTCGTATCAGGGGCTACTGTTACTGCAAATTTGTCGATTGCAACAGGTACTACTAAAGTACTTTATTTGGATAAATATATTGATTCCGCCCCACTTCCTGCCACGCCTTTGTTGGTTTATGTTAGTACATTAAAAGTTCCAAAATCTACCTTAACATGGAGGGCAGCTTCAGGTGCGAAGTCTTATAATGTCAAACGTTCTACAACCGCAGGAGGCCCTTATTCCATCATTAAATCAGCAGTTGTCGATACTTTTGCAACCGACAATACCCTCGTTTCGGGTACCACCTATTATTATGTAATTAGTGCAAATAATGTAAACGGTGAAAGTTACAATTCGATGGAAGTCTCTACTGCTGCTTTCAAAAACAAGGTGCCAGTATTGACGAATGTTTCAATTGATACAGCCTATTTGGGTACGCCCTATTTTTATACTTTCGCTAGTCTATATTCTCCTACTAAATTTGCCGCAACTAATCTTCCTACAGGTTTAACATTAAATACCTTGAATGGATTAATGAGTGGTATTCCAAAAATTGCAGGAACATTTTCTATTCCAATTACTGCTTCCAATTCAATTGGAACGGGAAATGCAAACTTTACACTCGTTGTAATAAATCCTGCTGCTCCCATACTTAAAGTTGTTGATACTGCAAAGGCTTATATTGGAGTGCCTTTTAGTTATCAAATCTATGGTACAAACGCTCCTACATCTTTTGCTGCTGCTAATTTGACAGCTAGTCTTACTATCGACACTATTAAAGGACTAATTACAGGTATATTGCTTAAGACGGATACGATACGACTCTCTTTACATGCAACAAATGCAGGCGGTACTGCAGTATCCTCTTTAGTAATTATTGTGGGGAAGCCTCCTGTACCCGTTGTAATTAGTGCTATTACAGCTCGTGGAGTAGTGGGACAAGCATTTTCTTATGCCATCAATGCGACTAATTCCCCTTATTTATACAAGACATCTGCATTGCCTTCAGGCTTGTCATTGGATTCTACAACAGGGTTAATTACTGGACTTCCACTCTTAGCGGCCACAACTTCAGTTACCGTGTATGCTATAAACAATGGAGGAACAGGAAAAGCGACCATTTCGTTTGTAATTCCTGCCTCTCCTCCTTCTCCTTGGATAGATGCTGATTTTGGAACTGCCGCAAATGGTTATGCCACTTATGATGTGCCTTCAGAACAATATACGGTAGCAGGTTCAGGGAGTAATGTAGGAGGTACAACTGACGGTTTCAATTATCTATATCAGCCTGTTAGTTGTTCTACAGCAACAAGTATAACAGCAAGATTACTCAGTCGGCAATTTGGTGCAAATGCTACAGGAACTCCTGTCGATAAGGTTGGTTTGATGTTACGTGAATCAAATAGTACAAATTCAAAGCATTTTTCTGTATTTGTAGATGGACAAAGGAACGCTTATTCCTTAGCAAGAACAACTACAGGTGGCGGTACTAGTACTATAGGTACTTCAATTGCCCTCGATATACCTGTATGGTTAAGGATTGATAGAAATGGTAGTGATTTTACAGCTTATGCCACTCTCGATACTACAGTATGGGAAACGATTGGAACTAGTACATTTACGATGAACAGTAATATGTTGTTGGGTATGGCAGTCTGTTCACGTCAATCTAATCTTGATGTTTCTGTGTTTGATAGTGTACAAATTTCTTCCGATTGTTCTTTGCTACCTCTTAAAGTAGTTAACTATCAGGCTGCGTGGAATAAAAGTAATATAGACTTAATTTGGACTGTATTGAACGAAGAGAATAATGAAGACTTTATCCTCTTGCGGAGTACGGATGGAAAACTATTTGGTAAAGTTGCCACAATTAATTCAGTGGGAAATGGCACTCACCACTATAATTGGACTGACTATACCCCTAATAAAGGCAATAACTTTTATAAATTACTTGAACTAGATAAAGATGGTACTGTAAAAGAACTTGGAATACGTTTGGTTCGTTCCAATAAAATATCAGCATTGTGGTCAATCTATCCGAATCCAATCCGAAATGGGAACTTTATTCTTAAAAACAATGCACATCTAAATAAAGAGATAGATATAAAATTGTTTGATGGCGTTGGGAAGTTGTTGATTCATCAAATAAAGCAGATAACCTCGGATTCGTTGCCTTTAAGTTTTGGAAGTGCATTGAAAACTGGAGAATATTGGCTGCAGATTGATAGTGGTACTGTGTTAAAGTTGCTAGTGGAAAATTGATTTAAGTTTAGATAGACTGATTATAAAAATAATTATTGAAATTGGATAGTGGAATTCATTGGAAAAAGGTTTGTATAAAGATTGCAACCTTCATAACAGTTATAATAATTAATATTTTGTTTGCTATTACATTGCAGGCTCAACAAAATTTATTGGAAAAGGATGGGGAATATTCACTTGCTGAATGGCAATGGAGTATTACTGTGGACAGTATCATTTCTAATGAAACCAAAAACAATCCCCGTGCATTTTTATGGATACCTCCCAATTGTAAGGTAGTAAAGGGCGTGGTTGTAGGACAACATAACATGATAGAAGAAGGCATATTTGAACATCATTCTTTTAGGAAAATATTAAGCGATTTGGATTTTGCAGTAGTATGGATTACACCAAACATAACTATCAACTTTGATTTCAATACAAGGATTGGTGATTACTTTAATGCGATGATGCACAAATTAGCGGATTCTTCCGGGTATCAAGAATTGGCGACTGCTCCTATTATTCCGATTGGACATTCTGCATTGGCGACCTATCCTTGGAACTTTGCTGCTTGGAATCCTAATCGAACATTGGCTGTGATTTCTGTTCATGGCGATGCTCCACAAACCAAACTTACAGGCTATGGAAGACCAAATGTTGATTGGGGAAATAGAAATATTGATGGCGTCCCTTGTCTGTTTGTGATGGGCGAATATGAGTGGTGGGAAAAGCGGATTGAACCCGGCTTCGATTTCTTAGCCAAACATCCAAAGACACCAATTACCTGCTTTGCGGATGCGGGTCATGGTCATTTTGATTACTCGGATGAATTGATAGATTATATGGGATTGTTTCTTATGAAAGTGGCAAAGTATCGCTTGCCATCTTTAACTAAAAAAAATAAAAAGTCAGTATTAAATGCAATTGACCCAACTAAAGGATGGTTGATGGATAGGTGGCATAAAGATAGTTTGCCTACAGCATCGGCTTCTCCATACAATAAATACCAGGGAAATATAGCCACTGCGTCATGGGTTTTTGATGAGGAACAAGCAAGGGCAACAGAGGTATTTTATGCTCAGGCAAGGGGGAAACAACCTCAATATATCGGGTTTGAACAAAATGGAAAGACTATTAAACCCTCTACAACACATGCAAATTACAGTCTCAGTGTTTTCCCCGAAAAGGATGGTATTACCTTCCATCTTAAAGCCTTCTTTTCAGATACTTCCCGAATAAATACTACTATTAAACATGCAACTACACCGTTATACATTAATCGTATTTGTGGCCCTGTTGAAAAGGTAAATGATACCTCTTTCAGGATTTGTTTCAATAAAGTTGGATTCGACAATATTCGACGTTCGAATGACTTTTGGTTGCTTGCCATGAACAAAGGGGATGTTCTATATAAAAGTATCGTGCAACAAGTAGATTTGCATTTCCCATTGGCGAATAAGCAAGGAAAGGAACAACAGATAACTTTCCCTGAAATTGCTAATAAAAAAATAGGGATTGATGCTATAAAGTTAGAAGGAAAGTCGAGTGCAGGAGTGCCTGTTTATTATTATGTAAAGGAAGGCCCTGCTAAGATAGAAGGGGACAAATTAGTCGTTACTAAAATTCCTCCTAAAACAAGATTCCCATTGAAAGTTACTGTGGTGGCTTGGCAATATGGAACGGCGGTTGAACCTAAATTGCAGTCTGCATTTCCTATTGAAAGGAGTTTTTATTTAGAGAAATGAGAAGTTTTAAAATAATGGAAACAAGGTTTATATAAGTACCATTTGGGGTTAGAAGTTTTTTATTTGCCTATCTATATTGAACCCAAATTACGCGTTAGGATTTTTGTCTTAGATTTGAGTTGTTTTTATTGATAATTCCTAACGCTTAGCGTTAGAAAAAAAGTAGTTATGGACTTTGATATAAGCTATACTAGCAAAGAGATTACACCTTGGGGCGGAATGGTCTTT
>CANCKV010000313.1 GCA_947378615.1 Chitinophagaceae bacterium
GTACTACTTTGCCCAATAATACAAACTTTATCCAAAGGCTCTCCTGCTTTAGGATGCCCTAATGGATAAGTCAAATCAATATTTACGTCTTTAAATTGATGAAAATCTTTTAAATGAACTCTTGTAATCTTCATTGGCTAAAAATAATGGTTTTAAAATAAATGCGACTATAATTTATTTGATGGACAATTTTAATGTGTTAACTTGAAAGTCAATATCATTCTTATAATGTATTGTCACTATTAAGATAGTCTGAAATATTAACAAGCCTTAAAGCCTTTTTAAAAATTAAATTTCAATAAGTTTCGAATCTGCATGATAATCTAATGTTTCTTTTTTATCCCATCCGTGTCTTCTGTTTTTGGGTCGAGATTATAAATTATTCTATAAAGAATGTCTTTTAAAACATTACACATTGTTTTTACCCGCTTTCTTTTTCCAACAAAAACAGCCTCTGAACTTATTTTGCCATAATAATAGGGGTTTTTAACTGTCACTACATTTGGTGAAAAATAAGCGGTATAACTAATTTTATCATGTGGAAAATACCAAAAAGCCAAAAAGTTATGTCCTTCTGTGACTTGATATATGTACAAAGGTGTGGCAATAGCTCCAACTGCTGTAATAATATAGCTTGATGCCAATTCCGCATTACTTACAAACTTGCCTTTATCAAAATTAATCGTCATCCCCGCATTCTCATCTTCCAATTTTTTATGAATGGTAAAGGAATGATTCTTTCTATTAAACTTTTCAATGATAGCTTCCATTACAGAATCAATTGCAGGTTGGTAAATAGGATTCACATTTTCGTTATAATTCCATTGAATACTCAGTTCCTTTACAGCGATACGCTGCCTATTTTTAGCGACAATTTTATGGGGAGTACAACTAAATAACAAGGAGGTTAAGAATATCAGACCAATAAGATGTTTCATCACTTTAATGTTTTCTTTTACAATTCATTTGATATCTAGTTAGGCGTCTTTATCGAATAATTATTTATAAAGATTTGCCTAATCTTAAAAACAAAGTTGCAGGAATAAATGAAAGAATTGAAAATGTAGTAAGAAATATTTTACCTTACAAAACACCTGAAAAATTATTCAGAAGAATAAAAAATGAAAAATATGTTTTCAGCGTAAATGTGATGCAATAAAAAAAGCCGCAACCTCACCGAGATTACGACCTTGTTTTATTAGCATCTAACATGAACCTTTTATTTACATGAAAATGGCAGCACTACACTCAAAATACTATCTCCTGCAGAATTAGTGGCATAGCTAACAATAAATAAATCTGTTTTACTTGGCAGACCTTGTACTGCTATTTTTTTGTGAGTAGAAGAACCGAAGAAGGTTTGCGCTCCAACTATGGAATTTGTATAAAAGTTTCCCACTTTCTTTAATCCACTCAAATCTGTGGAAATGATAAAATTAAAAGTTACATTTTCTCCATCACAATCGACATTGAATGCTGCTTCGCCAACAGCTCCAATGTATTCATATTCCAAAATAGGTGCGTCAGAAATTTCAAGTGAGTTTACTTCTCCACTTGTAGATAAAAAACCTGCGTCATAAATGATATTTTCATCCCCTTTCGCAATAGTATCCACAAAGCCTGCTAATGATTCATAAGTTATATCCACCACTTTAAATGCTGCTTCCAAATCACTGGTAGAACCCGGTTTCTTTGTATGAACAATCGTTATAGCATCAGTAACCTCTTTCATTTGTATTGTTACTTCCGTGTAGGCAATTGGCGGATTTTTGAATTTAGGATCTGCACTCATTTTAACAACAACAGCAAGTAGGAATGCTACTTTCTTGTCTCTTTTGTAACCCTTGAATTTGCGTGAAACCTTTTTAGGTCGGTACATAATTAAATATTTAATTTTGTCATATTTGACCTAGCAAAGGTCATGTATTTGACGCCCTTTTAGCAATCTTTCTTGGCTTTGCCAATTTATTTGACACTTATTTGACTTGTATTTTGTTTTCTTCCGCATAACGATAAGTTTTGAGCGGATTATCAGAAATAAAATGACCTAAATCCTATTTTTTATTTAAAAAAGTTCAATTCGTCATTGATTATATTTTTTAAATTATATCTATATAAACTGTTCAGGCAGTAAAAAATAATGTTGAAACGTTCCATCTTATCGTTAAAACGGTACGTTTTAACGTTGAACCCTTCCATTTTATTGTTAAGACAGTATCTTTTAACGATAAAACATATCATCTTATCGTTAAGACGGTTCGTTTTATCGTTGAAATTTACCATCTTATCCTTAAGACGGTACTTTTTATCGTTGAAACGAACCATCTTGACGTTAAAACGGTACGTCTTATCGTTGAAATTTGAAAGATTAGAAAAGCGTAAAAGGTATTTGAGGGTATTGTCAATAAAAAAAGGACATTTTCTAACAAATTCAAAAACATCGAGATGAATTACATCTCGCTTTCCTTTCGATAAATCCTATAGGGATGAAATATATGTAGCAACCATCTAATAAAATGAAGTAAATCCCGTTAGGAATGACATAGAAGGGAGCCATTTTATTTATTAAATAATGTTCATTACTAATTACAGTGAATTGTTATCCTAATGATTACTATAGGAATAAGTTTATATGGGACCCCATTTACTACAATATAAATTCTTTTCAAGCATAAATGGTTATTCTTATCTAGCATTTTAATAAAACCCTAGTGATAAAATCATTTTAATCATTCTAAATTACTCTAATCATCCTTCTTTTTACTACTATGACACGTTTTGGCTTACCTACCTCATAATTTTGTAACCTAATAAAATAATTTATATGGAAATATCAATGGAACTACTTTGCAAGTTTCAAAATAGAGGTCAATTATTCAATGAACGTAATAATTATACATTGCCAAATGAAGTTTTTGGAGAGTATGGGCATTACCTGAATGTGCATACTCTTTTTCTTTCCTATTTCAATGCCATTCCAAACTTTACCCATGAAATAAAAATTGATTGTCCTAAAGCAATAAAATGGCTTTTAGAATCCTATCCTACCGATATAAAGGATTGCCATTTTGATAAAAGATATATTGAGGATAGCAAGGAAAGTTTATTACGTTCTATTTATTTTCTTCTTTACGAGGATTTTATTATCGAATTTAGCTTAACTAGTCATGTCGCTTTCTTTCTTTTTAGACTTACTGATGTTGACAAAGTCCAAAGTATTATTAATTCAATCAAGCAGTTTAAAAAGAAAAAAGAAAAGGAATTGCCAGAAATATCAATTGTAGTTGATATGGGAGATGGACTAGAACTTAAGAATCTCCGATTAATAAAACCTAAATTGAATATTTCGGATAATTACAATGATGATTTCCTGGATATTCATAAAATCATTCTGAAAAGGCTCTCAAAGAAAGAAGAAAAAGGATTGCTTTTACTTTATGGTAAACCAGGAACTGGAAAGACATCCTATATCCGCTATTTGATTATGTCGTTGAATAAGGAAGTCATTTTCCTGCCGTCGAGTATTGCTACAGGATTGACGAATCCTCAATTCATCGGGTTCCTTTCCACCTATCCAAATTCAGTATTTGTGATTGAGGATGCTGAAATGCTGCTAACAGCAAGGGATAATAATGGAAATTCTACAGTAGCTGCCTTACTCAATCTTACGGATGGCTTGTTGTCTGATTGTTTGAATATTCAGGTTATCTGTTCCTTCAATACCGACATTTCAAAGGTGGATAGTGCACTATTGCGCAAGGGAAGGTTGATTGCAAAATATGAGTTTAAGGAATTAGAAACGCAAAAGGCACAGGCATTGTCGGATAAACTAGGGTTTAATAGTGTCGTTTCTCAACCAATGACCTTGACAGAAATATATAATCAGGAGGAACGTGACTTTACTGATAATAGAACGAGGAAAGCGATTGGGTTTCGGGTGGATTAGAATAAATTAACGATACCCTCCCAAAAGAAACATTATTTATGTATTCATTAGCAGTTTTTCATTTGCAAACTAACAACAGACTTGCACCAAAAAATGAAATTATTGCATAATCTATCAAGATTCATGCATTAAAAAATGAAATTATTGCATAATCTAACAAGATTCATGCATCAAAAAATGAAAATATTGCATAATCTAACAAGATTCATGCATCAAAAAATGAAAATATTGCATCATCTAAAGGAATTCATGTACAAAACAACGAAATTCATGTACAATCTAACAGGTTTATTCCATTATTTAGAAGCGTATATCTTGATAGTCTGTGAATACGAGTAATGATACATACTGTGAAAAGTGAATGGGATAAGTGTATTGGAATCATTTTAATCACTCTATTCGTTTAATCAATGATAAAGTTCGTCGAGAGGTTCATTAAAATTAGGGTCAATGTATGTGAAGAAACCTTTAAGGAAACCGGGTCTTCTTTCATCATTCATATTGCTTTTTTCCTCCTCTTCCATAAAAGTCACCATTACTTTTACAGGCTTATCTATTTTAGGTGTCTCATTTAATATGACCCTTCCATTTTTATAAACACCTTCTACTATTGTAAGCATAAAATTAATTTTTCCAAATATACCTACTTCTACTTGTTCGTTGTTTTGTTTTATAAACTTTATTGTAATATTGAAGTAATAAAATAATCTTAATCACTCTTAATCACTCTAATCAAAACTCTTTTTTCTACTACGACATCTTTTGGCGTACTCACTTCACACCTTTGTTTTCTAAATGAAAAACAAGGATATGAAAGATGTAAATAAACAATTGAAAAAGGCAAAGGAAACACCTTTTGTATTTACCGAAGAGGTTATCGAAAAGGTTCGACTCCTGAATGAAAAACTTCGAAAACAGGAATTACGAG